>NZ_KL370872.1:73614-110358 GCF_000702225.1 Bacteroides sp. Ga6A2
GTAGGAAGAAGGTAGGAAGAAGGTAGGAAGAAGGTAGGAAGAAGGTAGAAGGAAGATAGATTCAAGATACGTCCAAGGTGCGGTAAGGCTGTTAAGATAAGCATACAATCCGTTGTTTGTATGAATTTTATCCCGAGCCGGCGTAATAATAATAGATGTTTGCCGCCGGTGCTATTGTGAAACTCGAATAAAGTTATTATTTTTGCAACTTGTAAAAAAGTAACGATAAGAGTATGAATATCAAATGGTCTGGACTGAAGAAGGCTCTGCCGTCTCCGGCTTTTCTGAAGAATAAATATGTAATAACGATATTTATCTTCCTTCTGTGGATTGGCATCGTCGATTCGAACAGCCTGTGGCAGAGAGCCAAGATGCAGTCGGAAAAATCGGAACTCGAAGAGCGTATTGCCGAGTGCAAGAAGGCGATAAAGCACGACAGCGACTGCCTCGACCGTCTGCAAAACGACTCGTCGGAGATTAGGCGTATTGCCCGCGAACGCTATTTCATGAAGGCGGACAATGAGGATATTTATATTCTGGAATAAAAAGTAATTATGAATAAATTGAAAGATTGGCAGGTAATGATGATGTCTGCCGGAATGATTCTTGTGTTGATAGGTGTAGGATGCTATTTCTTTCATCAATGGGCTGCCTATGTTGTTTATGGAGTGGGAGTTCTGATGTTCGTACCTATGCAGTTGATGCAGCGTTACGAAGGCAGCAACTTCATTCTCCGCCGCCTTCGCCGTATGCAGATTATCAGCGATGTGCTCTTTCTCCTTACCGGAATGCTGATGTACCTTAACGGCAAGTTCATTCTTAACATGTATATCCGCAACGAGTGGATGCTTGCCCTTACCGTTGCCACAATACTTCAACTCTACACGGCCTTCCGTATTCCTGCCGAACTTGACAAGGATAAGTAAGCCTTAGAGATGCTTGTCGATGTGCTTCTTGAACCGCTTGAAGTAGAGGTAGCCTGCAATCGACAGTCCGAAAGGAAATCCCCACCATATACCGCACGCTCCGCCGTCCATTGCGATGCCGAACGTGTAACTTAGCGGAATGCTTATCACACCGTAGGCAATGAACGAGTATTTCAGAAGTTTCTTTACGTCGCCGATGCCGCGAAGGGCATTGACGAAGCACGTCTGAATGCCGTCGCCAACCTGATAGAACACCAGCGGAAGAACCATCGACACAACCGTTGCCGAGATGCGCGCAAGTGCCTCGGGGTCGCTGTCGGATATGAACAGGGACGTGATGTGATGGCGCATCATGAACACGGCAGATGTGCTTATTATTCCCACCGCCAGAATCATGTGATATCCGGCGTATGCCGAATCCTTTATGCTCTGCCAGTTGTTCTGCCCGTAATGGTTGCTTACGCGGATTGATACCGCCGTTCCGATGCCGAGGTAGAACATATAGATGAACGATGCAAGCTGCACGGTTACCTGATGCGAAGAGAGAGCCGTCGTCGCGTCCCACGAAACGCCGCCCTTGCCAAGCAGCAGCGTAACGCCCGAGAAGGCCGCCAGTTCCACCACAATCTGTAGGGCTATAGGCCAGCCTATGTTGTTCTGTCGTTTCATCTCGGCAAGGCTGATTTTTGCATTTTTCCACTCGGCGCGATACTTGGCAAAACGCTTGTTGTATGCAAAGTTCACTATGTATATTGCAAGCATCAGCACACGGCTTGTTGATGTAGCCCATGCCGCGCCGTCTATTCCCATCTCGCTGAATCCGAACTTACCGAAAATAAGCAGATAGTTGAACACTATGTTCCACAGGTTGCCCACGAGGACAATCCACATCGTTGTGCGTGTGTCGTTTATGCTGTCCATAAACGATTTCATGCCTGTGCAGCCGCTCATTACAAGCAGCGACGGCAGCAGAATGATGTAGTAGTTCTGCATGAGCGGCAGCAGAGAGCCGTCGAGCCCCATGTACGGCAGAAGCAGATAGATGCCTGCCATGAGCGAGCACACAAAGAGACCTTGAAGCATGTCGGCAAGGAGCGACGACTTCAGGGCAACGGTAATTTCGTGCGTCTTCTGCTGGCCGTACAGGCTTCCGATAATAGGGACGGCAGCCATGCAGAAGCCCATGCTCAGAAGCTGGGCGAGCATCAGCAACGAGTTTACGAATCCGGCGGCGGCAAGTTCCGAGGCCGAGTGCTGACCGAGCATGAGCGTGTCTGCCATGCTTTGCAGAACCATGCCGAGTTGCGCTATCGTTATCGGAATTCCAAGTTTCAGCAGGCTTTTGTATTCGCGTTTGTAGTATGATAATTTCATTTTTGTCTCTGTCTTATTCTGAAAAGTCTGCAAATATAGTGAATTTTTATGAGAAAAGTCTGACATTCTTGGAAATTGAAAGAGGGGATTGTAATTAGGAATTCATAATTCAAAATTCATAATTGATAGAGCTTTTTGAGTTTTACCGGACAGCAATAATTAAAAACAGAAGCACTAAACAAAAAGGGTCTACAAACATTAATAATCAACGATAGTCTGCTCGTTAACGCAAAATAGGCTTGTAATATGTCTATATTAATTGGATTTTTACAAAAAAAACAGAAATTTTACCTAAAGATAGCATTTTTACTAATGAAAAATGCTAAAAAAGAGAAAAAACAACTATCTTTGTAATGTCTTTGATGTGCCGAAATGAAATCGGCTATTAACATCTTAGACTCTTTTGTATTATAGGCGTACTGATGCGCTTGATTTTACGACTTGAGAGAACTCTCAAAAATCAATGATGCGAGAGCCTCTTATTTTTGTGGATTAGGTGATTGGTTAGGCTTCGCGCCTACTATGTGATGAAGAATTTCGAAGTAAAGAGAGGCTATTGAGGAGCCAATAGTCATTGAAAGAACAGGTATGATGAAAGAACTGTTTTCTGTAACTTATAGGTTTAACCTCAGTGGATTATTCTGCTGGTATTTTGTATGTACATACGTTACGTGAGCATTTTTATCTAATCTAAAAGAAAAACAAATACATTTTCCAAAAATATATCTGTTTATGGATTAATTTTGCAAGAAGTTTAATAAAAATGTTAATTGATTCGAAGATATAATGTTATGGCAAGATTTAGAATCACGACCAAACAGATGAAAAACTGTAATGGCGTTCGCATTGAACCTGGAATGACAGTTGAAGTAGTAACACAGAGTATGAGCAATCCTGTTTCAACCAACGGTGGACAGGTTGTTGCTGACGCTTTCATGCGTGTCTATGGCATAGATATAAAGAAGTGTGGAGCGTTGAGTATGGTGTACTTAAATGTTGAACAATTATAATATTTTTATGTGGCCAATAATACCAATCATTTTATGGGTTCTTGCTGGTGGTGCAGCAGGAGCTCTAGTTAAAGAATTCTTATCAAAGAAAACTTTAATTACTGGACCACTTTCGTCTGGTAAAACAACTTTTCTACAATATATAGCAAAAGAAAAGATTCCTGACGGACCATCTGGTGCACCAAGAAAATACGAAGTTGAAAATAATGCCATGTTTGATGAAGTAACAGATTTTAGTGGTGCAGAAGCGTGGCTTAAATCAAAGTTTAATGATTATATTAAAGAACATGATTACATATTATTTTTCTTTGATATTTCTGAATATATTAAAGATACAAAATATAGGGCTGACTCGAATGCACGAATCGATATGATTCATCGAAACTCAACGTCATCTCAGAAAGTTCTTATTGTTGGAACACATGTTGATAAATTACATGGCAATTACCAAGCAGAAATCGAAAAGTTTTTTGCAGGGAAGCCATACCAAAGTGTTCTAAATCGAGTAGTCTACATTGATACTACAAAAAAAGAATGTGTGGAAACCATAATTAATGAACTAAATAAATAATTATGAATACTTGTTTATTTGTCCAGTGGAAAACTTGTTTATTTGTCCAGTGGAAAAAACCTACTGATGCTAGTAGGTATGTCATAGATGGAATTCCTTCGGAATATTCAGGAACAGAACTACAAGATAAAATAATGAAGATACTGGCGGATGTGCCAAAATTCCACGAAGTTTGTAGCCGTAAAGACAGAGATGATCTTTCTCCTAGTTTTAGATGTAGCTATCGCAAATTAAAATCCTCAGTACTTCATTCCATAGAAGGAAATTTTGAAGATCTTGATTTCGCTGGTAGAAAAATGGTATACATTTTTATAACCTACGAAAATGATCCTGAGAAAGCTGTTAATTTGCTTAATGAGTATTCTGAAATGCTTGGTGTTCATCCACATCAACAAGATCTGATAGAAATAAAGAAACAAGGTTTCAAAAAAAAAAGTTTCTGCAAACAAATAACTTTTAAACAAATAATAATATGGATAGTAATTGCAATAATCATCTTGATCCTGTCATATATGTTGCTGAATCTTCAGAGCAAGCAATAAATTACAAGTGGGATTCTGGAACAAAAGGATTAAACAAAAATGTAAAAGTTTTAGAACCTGAAGAAATAAAAAAATTAGGCGAAGGTAAGAAACATTTCGAACTTCCATATGATTTAACTCCTGGTGAAATATTGGTTAGACATCCATATAACCAAGGTTATATTACAGCTACAGATGCAGAAGATGAATACCTTATGGCATCAGCTGAAGGCATTTTTCTGGTTGCTAGGTGTCTTGGCGCTACAAAAATCACTTATAAAAAGTGCAATATCGCAGAATATAGACGTGAAGTAGATAGCGATAACCATCTTCGTTATAAAGGTACAGGTATTCGTTTAGATGTAAAGAACACGCTTGGACAAAATCTATTAAACAAAATAACAATGACGCGAGAATTTCCAAAACAAGTGTTTACGGTTGAACAGTTTAATAATGCGAAATTACTTGCAGAAGAACGAGGGTTAATAATGTCAAGAGATATTCGTAGTCTACTTGACGCTAGAGATCCAGAATTAGGGGCTCCTATGTCACGTCAGACGATTAATGTCGAGATTTCATCATCTTTAAACAAAGTAATGGATATTGCATTTACGCTTAACACGGTTCCTTTCTTCAATATCAATTCTAACACTAGAATTGCAACCGAAAAAAAATACGAGTTGAATATTGAGTGGGACATAATTTTCTGATGAGTATTTAAATAGTTGCCCCTTAATGAGGACGCAAATGTTTGTTATATAATAAATATACTGCAAATCAGTTTGATAAATCTGCAAGTTTTTGTATCTTTATGATATTAAACTTGCAGATTTTTATGTATAATCGTAGTCAAAAAGCACCATCATTGTTCAGCAATCTGATATGTTGAATCAACAGCATCCATTATACCTTTAATTCTGCTGGATTTTACCGTTCTTTGTCCTTTTCTATCAGACCTTTAATCTTTCTCAAGGCATTCTTTTGCAGCTTGAAGCTGAAGATGACCACGGCAACGAATGCCACGACTCCCACTCCGGCGGCAACATCCTCCGAAACGCCTTCTGATGCCATCAGAATTCCGTCGTAAACGCCGTGTGCAAATACCGGCGCAGCAATCGTCATTATGCTGTTGCGGAATCTGTTTATTCCGAAGTGACTGAGTGAGTAGTAATAGCCCATCAGCACGGCAAAGGCATAGTGTCCCGGAACGGCGAGAAGGGCGCGCATGATGCCCACAATCTGCCAGTCTTCGGAATCGAAGAGATACAAGATGTTCTCGAAGGCGGCAAAGCCGAGTCCCACGCTCACGGCGTATGTTATGCCGTCGAAATACTCGTCGAATGCCTTGTTGTGGCGCACCACAATCCATAGGGCAATAAGCTTGAATGTCTCTTCGGGAATGGCAGCCACGAAAAAGGCGTTAACCACTCCGCCAATAACCGAGTGCGACTCACCGTCGGCAAAAAGAATTGTTGCTATAATCTCCTCGACCAATGCCACGGGAATGCAGATGGCTATTCCCCAGAACACGGCTTTCAGAAGTTTGCCGATAGGCTCGCGCTGAGGGTCGCGCCAGTTGATGTATAGCCACAGCACGAGGGCTGGCAAAATTCCGGTAATCAGAATACTAATCATGTTTGCTTATGTAAAAATGTTGTATTTTTCGGCTGCAAAAATAATAAAAAGTGGTGGCGGTGGCAATTTTGTTGTCGGAATTGTGCATTTTTTGGATATTGTTGCAGCGGTTTAGAAAGAATTGTTGTATTTTCGCAAGCGGACTTTGTTTTGTCCTAAATCTTTGATTCACGCAAAACATCTATAATTCTAAATAATTCAGAAAAATATGACACCACTAATTGTGATTGGAATTGTTGCCCTGTTAGTGCTTTTCTATTTCGTAAGCACGCAGAGAGCATTGGTTAGTAACGACGAGATGTGCAAGAACGCACTCAGCCAGATTGAGGTTCAGCTAAATTCACGCTGGGACGCCCTGCTTGCCTTGGCAAAGATGGCTGCACAGTACTCAAAGCACGAGTCTGAGACACTTATAAATGTTATCCAGCAGCGCAGAGGCGAGAAGGTCGATTCAGCCTCTCTTATCGATGAGCAGCAGAGTGCCATGCAGCAGGTTGTTGGCAGACTCCTTGCCATTGGCGAGGCCTATCCCGACCTGAAGGCAGCCGACCTATACAAAGAGGCTATGGGCGGCGTAGACAAGTACGAGGAGCACGTCCGCATGTCGCGTATGATATACAACGATACGGCAACGAAGATGAACCGCTTGGTTCGCCAGTGGCCTTCTTCTATCGTGGCATCTATGCTGCACTTTACCGAGAAAGATTATCTTACAGTTGACGATGCAAGGAAAAAAGCTTATCCCGACTTAGATGAGGCATTCAATAAGTAAGGCTGTAGCCCTGACTCTTCTGCTTGCCGTACTTTCGCCCCTGAATGTTCTGGCAAGCGATGTGAAGAATCTCGAAATAAGCGTTGTTCTCTATCGCAACGGAGATGCTTATGTCGAAGAACGATGGGATATCGACCTTGACGACAGCGATGCCAAGAGCGAGTGGTACGTTAAGCACAAGGCTCAGTCGGGCATGAGGATTGAGGACCTTCAGGTTGAGGGCTATATCCCCGGTAAAAATGGCCTTCAGAAGTTCGAAACGCTTGGCTCGTGGGACGTTGATGCCAGCCGCGACGAAAAGGCAGGAAAGTGCGGAATAAATAACGGCGATGAAATCTGCTGGGGATTTGGCGACTATGGCAGACACCAGTATGTCGTGAGTTATATCCTCACAAATCTTGTGAAGAGTTACGATACCAACGACGGATTCAACCATTGCTTCGTTGACATGAACTGCGACATCGAGAATGCCTGCGTTACCATCTGGCCCGATGATTCAATCAACATCTCCGAGGCAAACACTCGCCGATGGGCTTTCGGACATCAGGGTCGCATCGAGTTTGGCGACAGTTGCATCGTTGTAACGCCGAGCGAGACCATTGGCAACGGCAAGCGAATAATCGTGATGCTTGAGTTTGACAAAGGCATCTTTGAGCCGGAAATGAAGGGCGACAAGACATGGGCGCAGCGCAAGCAGGAAGCACTCGACGGCAGCGATTATTCCAGCGACGATGAGGACTGGGATTTTTGGGATTATGTTATAGCCGTTGTGTTCGTAGCATTTTGCTTGTTGGCAAGATTCCTTGCAGGTATGTTAGCCAACTTCTTGCTGTACGTTCTGTGGGGAATACTTGTGGCGTTGTGGTGGATTGTCTCGCTTGCTCCGCTCAGACTGTACTATCGCCGTAAGCGGATAGGCATAGCCAAAGGCAGATATTACCGCGATGTCAACCCTGAATGGTCGCTCGTCGAGAACCGAAGTCTGATAAACAAACTTTCGTATTTCTTCAACATGAACGAGGAGAATCTTCTCGGCGCAATCATCCTCCGCCTTATCTCGCGCGGCGATATTTCCATCGTGAAAGAAAACTGGAAGGGCAAGCTTACCGACATGATGAAGATTGAACGTCCGGTAAAGAGCGTCAGCAAGGAACTTGAGGGCGATGACAAAATATGTGAGCGCGTTCTGCGGATGCTTACGCAGGCATCGGGTAGCGACCTCATTCTTCAGCCAAGAGAGTTCGAAAAATGGGGGAAGAACCACTACGGAATGATAAAGGAAGTGGTTGATGCTCTGCAAGTAGATGCCGAAGACGATTACATCAACAAGAACGGAGCCGATGTGTTTGGACTGAAGGCCTTCCTCGAAGATTTCTCTCTGCTTAACGAGCGAGGAATAATGGAGGTGAAACTTTGGGACAACTATATGATTTATGCCCAGTTCTTCGGCATTGCCGACAAGGTTAGGGCAGAGATGAAGAAACTCAATCCTGAGTATCTGGATATGTCTAACCTTGCCAAGAATCTCGAACTTGCCGATGCCGGATTTACCGATGTGTGGACGGATGTTATACACACAGGTGTTACGAGCGCGATAGATGCGCATGACAAGAAGACATCGTCTTCGGGACACAGCAGCTGGTCGTCGATAGGCGGCGGTGGCGGCTGTAGCGGCGGTGGCGGTGGCGGCGGAAGATGATTCCGTCACAATAGGATATGAAATAAAGAAACTCCTGCATTTCTTCTCGGATTTGCAGGAGTTTTTTTGTACTTTTTGTCATTTTTTTATATCTTCGCATAGTTTTAGCTATTATGTAACCTTTTTTCAGATGATGATAAGAAAAATGTGTGTGGGCGCGTTGCTCATAGCAGCCGCCATATCGGTAAATGCACAAACCGACAACAGCCAGCGTTTGTGGTACAATAAGCCGGCATCGTGCTGGCTCGAGGCTCTGCCGTTGGGCAACAGCCGTATGGGAGCTATGGTCTATGGTGGAACGGACGTAGAGCGGATTCAGCTTAACGAAGAGACTTTCTGGAGCGGCGGTCCGCACAATAACAACAGCAGCCAGAGCATCTATTACCTTAACGAGGTGCGAAACCTAATTTTCGAAGGCAAGGAAAAACAGGCTGAAGACCTAATAAACCGCGAGTTTATAAAAGGTCCTCACGGAATGAGATTCCTTACTCTCGGCAGTCTGAAACTCGATTTCGGAACAAAGGGCGAGGCGCAGCACTACACTCGCGAACTGAACCTGAAAAACGCGACAAACACCACTTCTTTCACTATAGACGGCGTTAAGTACACGCGAACAACATTTGCCTCGCTTGCCGACGGTATTGTGGTTATGCACATAAAGGCGAGCAAGAAGGGCGCGCTAAGTTTCGCGCTCGGTCATGAGTGTCAGCTCGCATCTACCGCCGAGGCTAAGGACGGCTCGCTGCTTATTTCGGTAAAGGGCGTAGACCAAGAGGGCATAAAGGCGGCTCTGACGGCTAAATGCCGTGTCGATGCTAAGTCCGACGGAAAGATAAGCGAATCGGGCAACAGTCTGAAGGTCGAAAATGCGACAGAGGCAACATTGTTCATCTGTGCGGCAACGAATTTCGTTAATTACAAGGATGTTAGCGGAGATGCCGACAAGAAGAACGACGAACTTCTCTCGGCTGCCGAGAAGATGAATTACAACTTGCTTCTGAAGCGTCACGTCGCAAAATATCAGAACCAGTACAACAGAGTAAAACTTACTCTCGGCGAAGAGCCCGCAACCAATGCCGCCCTGCCAACCAACGAGCGACTTGCAAACTATTACAAGGCGGTAGAACAGAAGCATGTTGCAGGCGAGGGCAGAGGCTCGCTCTGTGCGCTGCTCTTCAACTACGGAAGATACCTGCTCATCTCATCATCGCAGACAGGCGGTCAGGCAGCCAATCTGCAGGGCGTTTGGAACGACAAGACCAACGCTCCGTGGGATTCGAAATACACAATCAACATAAATACCGAGATGAACTATTGGCCAGCCGAGGTGTGCGGACTTACCGAGAGCGTTGAACCGCTGTTCTCGCTCATCTCCGACCTCAGCGTTACCGGCGCAGAGACAGCCCGAAAGATGTACGGCTGCGGCGGATGGATGGCTCATCATAATACCGATATCTGGCGCATTGCCGGTCCGGTAGACGGCGCATTCTGGGGTATGTTCCCTAACGGCGGAGGATGGCTTTCTACCCACATCTGGAAGCATTATCTCTACACTCTCGACTCCGATTTCCTTCGCAAATATTATCCTATTTTGAAGGGTGCTGCCGATTTCTACCTCGACTTTATGGTTGAGCGCGACGGCGAACTTCTGGTTGTTCCGTCGGTTTCGCCAGAACACGGCGGAGTGGGTAAGCAGTCGCCCGTAACTGCCGGCTGCACAATGGATAACCAGATTGCTACCGATGTGCTTGAGCAGGCTCTGCGCGCGGCTAAGGTGCTGGGCGAGGATGAGGCTTACTGCAAGAATTTGAAGAAGGCTCTTAGCAAGATTCCTAAGATGAAGGTGGGACAGTACGGACAGCTTCAGGAGTGGCGCGAGGATATTGACGACCCTAAGGACGAGCACCGCCACATCTCGCATCTGTACGGCTTGTATCCGTCGTCGCAGATAAGTCCGTTCGAGACTTACAAACTGTGGAAGGCGGCTGGCGTAACGCTCGAGCAGCGCGGCGATCAGGCAACAGGCTGGAGTCTTGGCTGGAAGATAAACTTCTGGGCACGAATGCTCGACGGAAACCATGCCTACAAGATTCTTCGCAATATGCTCCGACTTCTGCCAAACGAAGGCAAGGAGCGTGAATATCCCGACGGACGCACGTTCCCGAATATGTTCGATGCGCATCCGCCATTCCAGATTGACGGCAACTTTGGTGCTACGGCAGGCATAGCCGAGATGCTTCTGCAATGCAACGACGAGTTTGTTCACATTCTGCCTGCGCTGCCCGATGCTTGGGGCGACGGCAGCGTGAAGGGCTTGAGAGCGCAGGGCGGACTGATTGTAGACATTGACTGGCACAAGGGCAAACTGTCGAAGGCTACGATAACAAATACCGTAATGCCGGGCGAGCCTCGCACCATATTCGTACGCTCGCCAAAGAAACTTTCGGGCTTCGAAATGTCGGCTTACGACGAGGAACTGAAGGTTTACACCTACAAGGTTACTTTCAGCAAATCGGTTGTATTGAAATAAGTTCCTTTGAAATCTGTGCGACTTCTGAAAAACGTGTCGCACAGATTTCAATCTTTTATATTGATACCTAATTTTGAATAGTCTAAATGTCAGAAAATGAAGAAAATAATAACAGCATTGCTAATCCTTTGCGTCTCTGCCGGAGCAGGCGCACAGACCTCGCCAAACGGCAAAATAAAGGCTACAGCCAAGGGCGATTCGATAAAAATATCGTATCGCGACGGCGGAAAATGGCAGCAAATCTGCTCTGCCGAGGTAAAGGGCATCTCTGGCTTGACGAGAAAATCAAACGTAAACGAAAAATATCAGATGCTTCTTGGCAAAAGGCAGATGTGCCAAGCCAAAGGCGTTGAATATCAGTATTCTCTCGCATCGGGCGGTAGCCTGATTCTGCGAGTATACAACGACGGCGTGGCGTTCAGACTGATGAGCCGTGCCAGCATGGACTTCAACGGAGAGCAGCCCGTTGCCGTAAGTTTTGCATCGGCAACAAACAACTGGCTTCAGAAATGGGTTGACAGTTACGAGGAGTTTTTTCCGAAGAACAGACTGACGAAGAAGGGCGACCGATGGGCTTTTCCGTCGCTGTTCGAGTACGGCAACGGAGTTTTCGCGCTCCTTACCGAGGCCGATGTTCACAAGGACAACGCGGCATCTTGCCTATATAGTACCGACAAGAAGGGCGAGTTCACCATTGTTACCGACGAGAACGTGAACATTCCGAAGATGAGCACTTGGAAGACCGTCATCATTGGAAACCTTGCCGATGTGGTTGAATCGACCCTCGTAACAACGCTTTCTGAGCCTTGCAGAATAGACGATACTTCGTGGATTGAACCGGGTGTGGCTGCGTGGGTATATTGGGCTTATAATCACGGTTCTAACGATTTCAACATCATCAAAAAATATACCGACATGGCAAAGGTACTAAAACTTCCTTACGTCTTGATTGATGCTGAGTGGGACGAGTTCAAGGATGGAAAATCGGTAGAAGATGCGGTTAGATATGCCACAGACAACGGAGTGAAGCCGATAATATGGTACAACTCGTCGGTTGGATGGATAAACGGCGCGCCGGGACCGAAGTTCAGACTGAACAATCCCGACGACCGCGAGAAGGAGTTTGCGTGGTGCGAGAAAATCGGTGTCAAGGGCGTGAAAATAGACTTCTTTTCGGGCGACAACAATCTGAACATGAAGTATATGATAGAACTTCTCGAAAGCGCGGCAAAGTATCATCTGCTCGTGAATTTCCACGGCGCAACGCTTCCGCGAGGCTGGCAGCGAACTTATCCGAACCTTGTGAGCACCGAGGGTGTTTACGGAGCAGAATGGTACAACAACGTGCCTACGTTTACCGACAAGGCGGCTGCCCACAACGCCACTCTGCCTTTTACCCGAAACGTTGTCGGCTCGATGGACTACACGCCTTGCGCCTTCACCGACTCGCAGCATCCGCACATCACAACCCACGCTCACGAGCTGGCTCTGACTGCGCTCTATGAATCAGGTATTCAGCATCTTGCCGACCGCCCCGAGAGTTTCCTTGCACAGCCTGCCGAGGTAAAGAACTATCTGTCTGAACTGCCAACGGCATGGGACGAGACAAGACTTCTTGCCGGCTATCCGGGCGAATATGTTGTCATGGCGCGCCGAAAGGGTAGCACTTGGTATATTGCCGGAATAAACGGCACGGACAAGGATTTTTCGGCTAAGTTCAGCACCAAGAATCTCGAAAAGTTAGGACGCGACGTGACTGTTTTTGCCGACGGAAATCCGTGGAACATCACGAAAGGCCAGTCTCTTCCAAATGAAATAGAAATGAAGCCGCGCGGTGGCTTTGTTATAGTTGTGAAATAAGATAATGAAGATAAATATCGAAAAATCAATCTCTTACGCTTGTGTTGCGCTCATCGTGCTCGAGGCGCTGATGCTTTGCGTATGGCAGACCGATTTGCTGTTTGCTGCGCAAGACTTCACGGTGTGGCACTCAACAGCCGAGCACTTTGACAAGTGCGTTGCCCAGCCGCTTGGTCTGGTGCTGTGGCTTTCGGCGTTTCTTACGCAGTTTTTCTACTATCCGTACCTCGGCATTGCAATAATGCTCGCCATGTGGCTGATGTCATATTTCGGCATTGCTTACGGCTTCAGAGTGCCGGTGCGTCTGCGTCCGCTGATTGTCGTGCCCGTCGTGTGCATTCAGGTTTCGATAACACAAGTAGGCTATTGGATTTACACGCTCCAGCTAAGCGGCTATTGGTTCTTCGGAACTGTTCTGCTGCTGTGGATTGCGGCTTTCTCGGCTTCTGTCAGAAAGGTGGGCGAGATAGAAAACGTCTTCTTCCGCTGGACGATGATTGCCGTCATTTCGGTGGCGTGGATTCTGATGCTCACACCGTTCAACGGAATGCTGCACTTCAATCTGTTCGAGGGCGGTCCGTCATCTATGCTTATGCCGCTCTATATCGGCATCCTCGTCGTGGCGGTTCTTGCCTTTTCGCGCTTCGTTGCTAAGTCCGATAAAATCGCGCTTGGTGTGAGTGTTGCGGCAGTCGTTGCGGCGCTAAATTGGGGCTTTCTGATGAACTATCACAACCCATGTTTCCGTGCCGAACTAAGAATGGCAACTTATGTTGAAAAGGCTGAGTGGCAGAAGATTATCGATACCGAACTGGAGATAGACCGCACCACAACAAGACAGATGCAGTTGCTTCGCGATGCTGCCATAATATGCCAGCACGCTCCTTCGGATTCTATTCTGCTGAATCCGAACGACGGCTATCGCCCGCAGATGATAACAAATCCGCCGGTACATATGGCGTATACTGGCGGTGACGTGGTTTACTATGCCTTCGGAATGTCAAACTATTCGTACCGATGGAGTTTCGAGAATGCCGTAGAATTCGGTTTCTCGCCACGACGGTTGCGAATGTTGTTGCGCTGTGCCATGCTTAACGGCGAGTGGGATTTGTGCCGCCGATACATTGCCCGATTGCGCACAACGATGTTCCATTCGGCTTTTGCCGATGAAATGAACGCGCTCGTTGGTCATCCCGAAGCGATTGCGGCTTATCCCGAATTTCGTGATGTAAAGAGATGGCAGGCTCAGCGCGACATACTCACATCAGACAACGGCTATCCAGAGAAGTTAATAATAAGATACTTACCAGCAACAAGAAAAGTCCAATGGAATTTCAGAACTTCAGAAGCGCTGCACACTTATTAGTCTGTGCGCTCATAATAGGGGCTTGCACGTCGCTGCCTCGCGTTCCCGAAAACTGTCAGGTTACGGGCGAGGACGCTCGCATCTGGCCCGACTATACAGGCGTTACCGTTCCTTCGAACATTGCGCCTCTGAATTTTGTCGTGAAAGATGCCGACGAGTGCGTAGCGCGATTCTCGCACGGCGGAAAAACGATGGAGTGTGGCGGAAATGGTCAGATAGAAATAGACATAGACGAATGGCGAAAGATGCTTTCCGAAGCCGCCGGCGACAGCATAAAGGTTCAGGTCTTTGCATCTTCTGGCGGCGAGTGGAAGGGCTACAAGCCGTTCTGTGTTCATGTTGCAAAAGAGCAGATAGACAGTTTTGTAGCGTACCGCCAGATTCCGCCGTCGTATGTGATGTACGACCAGATGCGAATTGTTCAGCGCGACCTCACGTCGTTTGCCGAATACGAAGTCTACAACAACAAGTGGAGAGAGGTTCGGGGGCAGTCGCATTGCGTAAACTGCCATTCGTTCCAGAATTATCACACGGCAAAGATGCAGATGCACGTCCGCGAGGGCTTTGGCGGCACGCTCATTGCCGAAGATGGCGCGGTTAGAAAGATAAACCTCAAGCGCGAGGGCAATCCGATGGGCGGCGCATATCCGGCATGGAATCCTAAGTTCGATGTCATAGCATATTCGTCTAATCTCACGATGCAGAATTTCTTCACCGCCAACATCGCCAAAATAGAGGTGCAGGACAGCAAGAGCGACCTTGTTCTGTACGACGTAAAGAAAGACAATGTTATAAGGATTACCGATACGCCTTTCGACCTCGAAGTGTTCCCGACGTGGAGTCCCGACGGGCGATGGCTCTATTATAGCGTTGCAGCCGTCAAGGACACGGCGCGCATTGAGTTCGTAAAGCAGTACGACAAAATAAGATACAACATCTACCGCCGCCGTTTTTCGCCCGATTCTCTTTCGCTTGGCGAGCCCGAGCCAGTTCTGATGGCATCGGCTGACAGCCTCAGCGCAACGCTTCCGCGCATCAGTCCCGACGGCAAGTGGCTGCTGACAGGGCAAGCACCATACGGTGTGTTCCATATCTGGCATCCCGAGGCTGATTTGTTCCTTACGAATCTGGCAACGGGCGAGACTCATGCGCTTGCAGAAGCCAATTCGGATAGGGCAGAGAGTTTTCACAACTGGTCGTCTAACGGAAGGTGGATTGTCTTTACGAGCCGCCGCGGCGACGGCAACTTTACCCGTCTGTACATGGCTTATATTGATGCCGATGGAAATGCGCGCAAGGCTTTCGAACTGCCGCAGAAGAATCCGCTTGCCGAACTCGAATCGATTTGGAGTTACAACATTCCAGAATTTACAGTCGAGAAGGTGCGCATATCAAGAAAGGCTTTTGCTGATGCGGTTGTGGGGACAATTGATAATTGACAATTTTTTAGTTGAGAAAGTTGAAAATTGCCTCTTGGGGGTGGGGGCGAGACATAAAAAAGGGGCGCAAACTCATGCGAGGTTGCGCCCTTTGTATTTGTTAAATTAAGAAATCGTTATTTTGCAAGGTTTTGCTGCTCGCTGAACAGCTTTGCATCTTCCTGATATTTCTTTACCAGTTTGTGCTGCTTAAACGCATCAGGGGCAGTTGTCAGAATATCCTCAATCTGCGGAGTCATAACAGGGTACTGCATGTTGCTCAGAAGCATCACGAATACGCCCACGCCAAGTGCATCGTTGTAGTGGCTCTTGATGAACGATGTTGTAAGCACGTCTTCTTTTGCCGAAACCTTCTGCATCTCTGCCATCAGACGCTGGTTTATAGTCTGCTCGTCAACGCCGTTAACTGTCATCTCGTACTCCATCTTCTGTATGTCTCTAAGCTGATTCTGAAGCGAGTCGCGGCTCTTGAAGAACTTATAAAGCGTCTCGTTCAGTTCCGTTCCTCCCCAAACAAGGTCTTCAGCCTTCAGGTCAACGCTGATTTCACCCTCTTCCAGAACTATAGGTATTACTATGTCCTCGCCGATAAACAGGTTTGCCATAGTGGCGGAATCAATCTGTCCCTTCACGGTAAACTTGCCGTGCGCCATTGTACCGGTTGCCACGGTAGCAAGCGAATCATCCTTGATAACCTTAACGGAGATTTTCTTTCCGTCAAGTTCAGATATGGCAGACGAACCCTCAATCTTGTACTTTTTTGCACAAGAGGCGAGCATCAGTACTGCCGCTAAAATCATTAAAAATTTGTGCATATATAAATTATTAGTATTTGTTTCTACTGCAAAAATAATATCCATTTTGGATAAATTGTAAATAAATTCATACTTATTGCAAGAATAACAGAAAATTTAAGTTTTTTTTATATTTTTGCGCCAAATATTTATAACAAGATGTAATGAGAAAGGTTATTTTATCAATTTTTGCGTTGGCGATGACACTCTGTGCCAAGGCCGACGAAGGTATGTGGATGCTCCAGCTGATGAAGGAGCAGCATGTAATTGACCAGATGAAGAAATGCGGACTGCGCATTGAGGCTGATGACGTGTATAGCACTACCAAGCCTTCGCTGAAGGATTGTGTGGGCATCTTCGGAGGAGGATGTACCGGCGAGGTCGTTTCTGCCGACGGACTGGTACTTACTAACCATCATTGTGGATTCGACGCCATACAGGGTGTCAGCACCGACGAGCACAACTATCTGAAGAACGGATACTGGGCTAAGTCAAGAAGCGAGGAACTGGCAACAAAGAACCTCGCCTTCACTTTCATCGTAGATATTACCGATGTTACTGAAGAGGTAGAGAACGAACTGAAGGAGATGAAGGACAAGAAGTCAGCCTCTGGCATCATGACGGCTTCGCAGCTCAGAGCCTTCGCACAGAAGAAACTGGCAGCAAGCAAGTATTCGGGCAAGGCTGGCTACAGAGCCGAGTGTCTTCCGTTCTTTGCCGGAAACAGTTACTATCTGTTCATAAAGAAGATATATAAAGACGTGCGCCTTGTCGGAACGCCTCCACAATGCGTTGGCAAGTTCGGCGGTGAGACTGATAACTGGATGTGGCCTCGCCATACCTGCGACTTCTCTATGTTCCGCATCTATGCCGACAAGAACGGCGAGCCTGCCGACTTCAGCACAGACAACGTTCCGCTAAAGTGCCCAAAGCATCTTGCCATCTCCCTAAAGGAACTTAACGAGGGCGACTATGCCATGGTTATGGGCTTCCCGGGCAGTACCGAGCGTTATCTTACAGCAAGCGAGATTAAGGTGAGAATGGATAGCGAGAACACTCCGCGAATCATTATCCGTACCGAGCGCCAGCGTGTGCTAAAGGAGGCTATGCAGGCCGACCCAAGCATCGCCCTGAAGTATGCCAGCAAGTACGCTCACAGCGCAAACTACTGGAAGAATGCCATCGGCATGAACAAGGCTATCGTAGACAATAAGGTTATCGAGGGCAAACTTGAGCAGGAGAAGGCTTTCGCTACCTTTGCCGAGAAGGCTGGAAACAGCGAGTACGAGACTGTTGTAAGCCTCATCGATGCTCTGATGAAGGATTACGGTCCATTCTATCGCGAACTGATGCTTTTTGTCGAGTTCCGCCGTGCCATCGAGTTTAAGGTGGATGATGTTTCGCTCTTCTCTGCATACGCCGACAAGAAGGGAACAGACGAGGGCAAGGCTCTCGAGAAGAAAATACGCGGTCTGTACGACATGATTCACAACAAGGACTACGACCACAAGGTCGATGCTGATGTCCTAAAGGCTCTTCTGCCGCTCTATGCAAAGGAGGCAAAGCAACTTCCTACATTCTACAAGGAAGTTATCGAGAAGAACTTCAAGGGCAACTACAACGCCTTTGTTGATGATATGTACAGCAAGTCGATCCTTGCAAGCGAGGCCAACCTTAACAAGTTCCTTGCAAAGCCAAGTGCCAAGGTTGCAAACAACGACCTTATGCTTAAGTTCAGCGCGTCAATGCGCAGTTTCTTGCAAGATAAGTATGCCGATTATTCGAGCTACAGCGACAAGGCTAACCTTCTGCACAAAATCTACGTTCGCGGCTTGTGCAAGATGAACGAGAAGAATCCTGTTTATTCTGATGCCAACTTTACTCTTCGTATGACTTACGGAAACGTGAAGGGCTACAGTCCTAAGGATGCACTCACTTACCGCTATTACACAACTCTCGAAGGTGTTATGCAGAAGGAAGACCCTAACAACGATGAGTTTGAGGTGCCTCAGCGTCTGAAGGACTTGTTCCAGAAGAAGGATTACGGCAGATATGCAAACAAGGACGGCAAACTTGTAACTTGCTTCCTTACAACAAACGATATTACTGGCGGTAACTCTGGTTCGCCTGTAATAAATGCCGACGGTCAACTTATCGGTCTTGCCTTCGACGGCAACTGGGAGAGCCTTAGCGGCGACATTCACTTCGACAACGAGTTGCAGCGTTGCATCTGCGTAGATATCCGCTACGTTCTGTTTATGATAGACAAGTTTGGCGGCTGTCCGCAGATTGTTCAGGAAATGACTATTGCTGAGTGATATCACTTATTTATACAACACTTATTGAAGTCCGGGATTCGTTTCTCGGACTTCTTTTGATTTTGAGAAAGTTGAAAAATTGTTAATTGTTTAATTGAATTGAGAATTCTTCTGACAATTCATAAATGGGGCGGCTGTTCGTCATGCAAAAAAATTTTGGAAGATTCCTTGCTGAAAAATGTCTATGGCAAATAAATATTCCATATTTTTGCAAATGATATCTTTAGTAAAAATCAATATGTTAAACACAGCTAAAAAACTTGGTCTAATTACAACGATAAACTTTCGACAGAGAAATTCAATAAGACATTTTAGCAGCCTGTATATGGTACTCGCTCTCGTGCTGGCATTCGTTATACCTGTGCGCATGGTGGCGCGAGACAACAGTCTTGTGCCGTCGCCTTACAGCCTCTACCTTTCGGACTACGGCAACGGCTCTGCAGAAAAGTATAAAGGCTGGGAGGCTGCAAGCGTAACGACAGATAATCGCGAAATAAGCATCGGCAAGATTAAGCCTCTGTTTGGCAGAGCCGCAATTGCTGCCCAAAATGTAAGCAATGCCTTTATGGAAAACCTTTTGCGCTGGCTTGCCGAAGAGCATATAAGCATGGAAAGGTTTGTAGATCTTGTTCCAAAACGTCGTGCTGAAGACTTGACTAATTTAAAGCTTACAGAAATGAATAAAGAGGAGTTCGATTTGATTACAAGGATTAGAAATCACATTCCTGTTTCTGATATTACAGAAAGAACCGTGATGCAGAAGGTTATACCCAAAAATGCTTTCGAGAATTACACAAAAACAGGTGGTTGGGATGCCAGAGTAGGCGGTTTTATGTCGAGAGCGTGCGACTTAATGCACCTAAGAACAGTTGAGGACTATTGCTACGGATTGGCATTGAATTATAGTGGCTCTCCATATTTTAATGAAGAGCTGACAAAGGTTATTGTCGATGAGATTTATGTCATGAGATACACTTTGGATAATGGTGCTATAAGAAAATTGCGTATTCCGAATACTGCCGATGATTTGCAGAATAATCCTGAGCCTTTTAAAGGTCATGGCTATACTGGTGGAGGCATAAATCCAGAGGGCAAGTATATTCTTGGCGGTCCTGAATTTGTTCCAGAAAAAGGAGGCTTTTTTGAAATGACTGCTGCCGAGATTTATAGAATAGACCAAAACGGCAACGAAACGCTTGTGGCGGTGCTGGAAGAAAATAAAGTAACAAAGAAGAAAGAATTCAAAAAAATAATAGAGAAATAAAAATGAAAATAGATATTCAAGGAACAAAAAAATGTGCCTTTCTAAATGGCATATTATTTAATATCTGGAATTATTCCGATTTTGGGTGGGGATATTATACCCCAAATGCAGAACTGGCAGAATCGTTGGGATTCAAAAAAGAAGATTGCTTTAACGAAAGCAAAACCTATTTCTTACCAATAAAAGACATCGCCCATACAAGAGGCTTTTATTCGTATGTTGGCTGTAAGTATAAAGGCTATAAGTGTTTTGTGCACTCATACGGCAAGAATGAAAAAAAGTTTTGTGTTGCCATTCCCGAAGATTTGGCTTTGACAATGGGCATTGATGGTTATCGATGGGGACATGAAACTCCGAGCATGGATGTCCCTCTTTCCGACCTCGACGAAATCTATCGCTGTCGCGAAAAGCTCGATGATTTCATCTTCGATGTAGACCCAATAAAGCCGATATACAAAGACGGCAAGTGGCTAATAGAGCCAGATGAAAACGGCGTGTACGTTATCTAACCCATACTCAGTTTTGCCGAATTTGCTGCTCGAACAAGTGAAGATGGCAAATTCGGCTGAACGGGGAATGCTGCAAAAGAAATATAAAGATTATACAGCAATATTAAAAGCATTAGGTTTATAATAATGAAAATTCGCAGACAAATCACACATAATTGGGATGAAAACCAAGTTATGATTTTACAGCAGTTAAATATAAAGGCGGAAGTTGGAATCGACAGTTTTAATGTCTACGATTTCAATCTATACAAGAAATTAAAGCCTTTGCTCGAAAAATGGGAGGTAAATCTTGATTTCTTGGGTGTAGACTTTACAAAAAGTGAGAGAATTTCTGCAGAATATTGTATAATTGACCGTTGGAATACATTTGGATATCCAATGCCAGATAATGACTTAGGGTATCTATATAAAACATACGAAACAAAAGACATGTGCCATGTATGTGGTATAGGAACTGTACAACAAGAAGATTTCAGAGTAAAAAAAGTGCCAAAATATCCTATATGGGGATTAGAATGGGTTTTTGATGAACTCTTCATAAGAACAGACCTCTACAAAAAAATATTTGAGCCGTTGGGCATAGAGTGTCGTCCATTGAGAAAGTATAAAGACGATTCCATAATAGATTCTTATGTACAATTGGTAATTCCTGTAATTGAAGAGTCTTTGGATTTGACTTCATACGAACCTGAAATATGTCCAACGTGTGGTGTCACAAAGTATGATCCGAAAGTCCGGGGTTATTATCCACTGCATAAACATCCTCTGCCATACATTTATAAGAGTAAAGAATATTTTGGTGGCGGTTTTTCTGCAAATAGAAAGATTTTTGTTTCTGCATTAGTCCGCGATTTAATGATAGAAAATGGAATTTCAAAATACTACTACTTCGTTCCATGTGCAAAATCAGAAGATTTGGACATCAAGAATCAAGATTTGCTAAAATGGATTTAAGTATTTTCAATGTTTCCTTTCGTTCTGCCGAATTTGCAATTCGGCAGCATCAATAAACGCGAGTTTGCAACTCGCATTGTCGCTCAGCGACAAGAAATTACGCATAAAAGCGGTACTTGTATATTACATTTTTTAGCGGTGGGAATTACAAATTCCCGATTTTATTTTCAGCCAAATTGCAAATTCGGCTGAACGGTGAAAGCGGCATGTTTTGCGTTATGGATTTTTTTAGCTGTGGGAATTCTTGCGTCCCTTCGGTAGCAAGCGAACGGAGTTCGAGTGGCAAATTCCTAGTTTTTCTCTCTGCCAAATTGCAAATTCGGCAGAACTGTAAGAAAGCATGTGCCCATAGTTTGAACAGTAAATTCGGCTTAGTATGGAAAAACTAATCCCACACTAAGCCGAATTCTTATTCTGTTTTATTTGCCAAGCTCCTTTTCTATGCTTTCTTCCATTCCTTGCGGCTCGGTTGTTGGCTCAAAGCGGCATACAACCTTTCCCTCGCGGCTTATCAGAAACTTAGTGAAATTCCATTTTATGTCTGGCTTCGAAGCGTAGTCCTTGTCCGCTTTTGTAAACATCTCGTCAAGAACCTTTGTGAGCTTGTGCTCCGGGGCGAATCCGGCAAAGCCTGCCTGACTCTTTAGCCATTTATATATCGGGTGCTCATTCTCGCCGTTGACTTCTATTTTCGACATTAGCGGAAATGTTACGCCGTGGTTTATGCGGCAGAACTCCTCAATCTGTTCGTCGCTGCCCGGCTCTTGATGTCCGAACTGGTCGCAAGGAAAGCCGATGACTACGAGCCCTTGGTCTTTGTACTTCTGGTAAAGAGCCTCCAGACCGTCGTACTGAGGTGTGAAGCCGCATTTTGAGGCTGTGTTGACTATTAGCAGAACTTTGCCCTTATAGTCGGCGAAGTTTACTTCCTTGCCCTTGTTTGAGAGTGCTTTGAAATCATAAATTGTATTCATATCGCTTGTGTTACTTTTGCACGACAGCAGACATATTGCTGCCATCATGACGGTTAAAAAACGTTTCATCTGTTTTATTTTCCTGTTTGAAGATTCCTTTTGGGCGTTTTGTGTCGACTTCTGCTGCTTTGCATAAAGCAAAGAGAGCCGAGACTCTCCTTGCTGTTTGTTTATGCTGGCTGCCACTTGCATCGCACGGGCGAGACGATTGCGCCTTCTTTCTTCAGTTCGGCGAAAGCCTTGTCCACTTCCTTGCGGTCGGCTCCAAGAGCCTTGGTTACATCGCCAGCCGAAACAGGCTTGCCTGCGTTGCGCATGGCCTGTAATACTTGTTCTTTCATTGTGTATGCAAATTAGAATTTGATTGTCTCGTCCAACTCCATCATCTTGAAGAAGTTGGCTGTAGCATTGGCGAGGTAGTACATCACGCCGTTTTCGCCGTTCTCGCCCAATGCTGGTTTCAACACAGGCATCTTGTCGACAAGAGCCTTGCCTACTTCGGGACGGTTGTCTTCTACAAGGTTGCACTCTATGCGTAGCGTCCTGCCTTTGAATGCGCAGATTTCAGCCTTGTTGTTTGTTGCAATTTGGCGTGTGGCGTTGGTCTTTCCGAATGCCATGATGTAGATTTTTCCTTCGAAAAACAACATCGCTCCGTATGGGCGTACACGCGGCTGGTCGCCATCCATAGTGGCAAGATAGAATGTCTTGGCATCTTCCAAGAAATCGTAGACTTTTTTAACTGATTCCATATTTCTGTTTTTTTATTGAGTTAATTAAAGTTGTGTTACAAGCAATGTTTCGATTGATTTCTTCTTATCCATAATATAAATTATTAAAAAGTTTAGTTTTATTTTGTATGGTGCTAAGATACGGTTTTTATCCGGTAGATGAGCAAACCCAGACGGAACAAAATACGACCGAAACGGAACAATTTAAGATTTTTGTTGTATATTAGCCGCCAGATTGTGCCACAAAGCACCTTAATATATATAATATGTACACTATAAATGAGTTCTGTACGCTTACGGGCGGAGAGGAGATTGGATGCAAAACCGATGGGAACGTGTTGTGTGTTGAGACCGATAAGGAACTTACATTCCGCACCAACCAGACGCAGGGGTTTCTTGCCGCCTACTCGTTTACCATCGTTACGGAAGGGTGGCTAACGCTACAATATAACGGAAAGAGGCTTACTTTGCAAAAGGACCAACTGTACACCTATTCGCCCGGACTGCCGGTAACTATTCTTTCGGCATCCGACGATTATCGTGGCATCTGCCTTATTGCCGACGAAAACTATACATTAGAGATTCCGCAGGTAAGAAAGGCTATCCACTCGTCATATTTCTCGCTGGTGCAACTAAGCGAGCCGCGAATGCAACTTTCGCCCGACGACAGCCGCCGTCTGCAAGAACTTATGCGTCTGGCTATCCAGTACTGTTCGCCGACCCATGCGGCAGTACAGAGCGACAGCCTCAGAATGCTCTATGCGCTTTTCCTTACCGACCTGACGGCAGTTCAGGAGCGCACCATCCGTCAGCATCGTTTTTCAAGGCGTGTAGAAGATGTGTTTCTCGGCTTTCAGCATCTATTGCCGAAACATTTTATGGAGCATCGCGATGTTGGCTTTTATGCCGCCGAGTTGTGTATAAGTCCGCGCTATCTGTCGCGCGTCGTGCATAGTGTGAGCGGACGCACGGTGGTAGATTATGTGAACCGTATGCTTATTGCCGAAGCCGCCTATCTGTTGAGGCTGACTTCTTTGAGCATAACCCAGATAGCCAATCGCCTTGGCTTTGCCGAGGTTACGACTTTTGCCCGTTTCTTCCGCAGAATGAAGGGGATGAATCCGAGGGAGTACAGAAAAATGGGAGATTGAACAAGTACGACTGCTTCGGGATTCGTTCGGGATTTGTGTGCCGGTTAGGCTGATTCCGTAGTATAAGAAGGTAGAAGTAAAAAACAAAGAAACAGAAAATCTGACAGACGGATTTTCTGTTTCTTCGTTTCTTGGCAGAAGCCAGATTTATTTGTAGTTCGAGATATTCTTTACACCCTTCAGATTAACCTCGGCAGCCTTTTTATGGAACAAATCGTTAAACTGCTGTAACGAAAGTTGGTATTTCGGCACAAAGTCGTCGGAAGTGAGGTAATGCAGAATAGACGAGATGTAAGCCTTTCCCTCGGGATAAGAAGTAATCTTCTGCAAGTTGGTGGTGCAAATCAGAATATTTCCCTTGCCGAGTTTCGCCTCCATCATTATGCCAAGTTTGTGGCATCGCTCCACGTTGTCAATCATCTCGATTACGGGGCGGAAGTTCTCGTCGGTATTGTCGAGAATCATCGGACGGCTGTTGTGTAAGATGCTCCACCATTGCCAGTTTGTGTAGTTGTCGGTAGGGAAGTGGTTGAATATTGGGTGCTGGCGGCGCGTGTTTATAGACAGCGTGCCCGGCGAAACCTCCTTCTTCAGTCCCTCGCAGATGCCCTTGAACATAGAGTAGTTCCAGTAATCAGGCGTAAACAAGCCTTTAAGGCTGAACGGCTCAATATCCTTGTGCGACGGGATGTAGAGCACGTCCTTGCCCTTGTTGGCGGCGGCTATGGCATCCTCCTGCGTGTAGGCAATGTGAGTCTGTGCATCCCAGTCGAAGCCAGCCGTGGCTTTCTCAATCTTGTTTACAAACTCGTTGTTTATGCTCTGCTTGTTGTAGACGTAGAACATATAGTGGTTTGTGGCATTGCCGAACCGCAGTTCAAGAAAATACATGCCCGTTGGTATGTTTTCGGGAAATATGACAGATGCGCCGCTGCTTTCCTTGTCGATGTTGCAGCCCTTGTTTGTAGGAACGATGTCGATTAGTTCTGGGCTTACAGACTTTGTTACCATTCCTCGCGGAGCGGTAAGGCTGAAAGAACCCGAGCTAAGTTCGGTCATGTCTTCCTTCATGATTTTCCATCTGACCCTGTCGCTTACATCGTTTTCGGTAAAGTTGGCAATGACGATGTTGGCATACACCCTGTCGTCTGCCATGTAGCAGAACGAAGGATGCTCGCCCATGATTGTGAGCGGCGAGTTGAACTCTCTGAACATGGCTGGCGTGATGCGGTTGTTCTTGCGCTCCATGAAAGCATCGAGCAGACCGACGAGAGCCGTGCCCTGACCCGGATAGTCCTGAAGGTCGAGCATCTGGAATCCGCCGAAGTTAGGCGTTCTCATGCACATCTCGATGTCGGCCTTGTAGCAGTTGAATGCCCAGAATGATGAACTGAATGAGAATTCATCGTCCTTGTTGGTTAGTCCGTGCTCTGCCATCCTCTTTCTGAAAATCTCGAAGTTTACCGGAGCGAGCACGCCGTTGTATTTTTCTGTCTCGGAGAAATTAGGGAAACTTTGGAACTGGCCCGTCTCGTGGCTCACCACCGGAATGGTTATGTTGCGGATGGCGTTGGCGTAGTTGTATAGCGTGTTTGGACGCATGGTGTTAAGCAGGCCGCCATCGTTCTCGTCGGCAAACGAGAATGACGAGCGCGTGTTGCTGCTGTAGTTTGTTCCGCCTCCGTTGCGACAGGTTATAAAATAGTCGTCGCCAGCCATCTGACCTTTCCATCCAAGGTTGTTGTTTGCTCCCAGAACGTAAAGGTGGCGCGAGTCGGTTTCGCGGAACGTGCGGCAGAAGTCCTGCATCGTGCGCAGGTCGCCGTGAAGTTCGTTTCCGAGCGATAGCGAGAAGAACGAAGGATGATTGCCGTATGTCTTCAGGATAGCCAGTCCTTCCTGCATCATGAAGTTGTTGCAGAACTCGTTGTCGGCCTTGAACTCGCCCCAGTAAGGCAGTTCTACCTGAATGTAGATGCCAAGGCGGTCGGCAGCCTCGAAAGCCGCTTCGGGAACTGTCCACGAGTGGCATCGCAGGTGGTTGAATCCGTACATCTTGAGCGTAGCCAGATAGTAACCCCAGTCGTCGGTATTCATAGGCGCGTATGCCGTTATAGGCCACACGCATCCGTCGTGCTTTCCGCGCAGGAACACAGGTATCTTGTTAATCATGAACGTGTTGCCCGAAATCTCGAACTGGCGCAGTCCGAACGAGAAAGGGTGCGAAATCTCGACCACATTCTTGTCTTTCGTAGATACCTTTATGTTCCAACAATGTATGTAAGGGTGGAACTCCGACCACAGTTTGAGGCTGTTGCTCTTTATCGTGAAGCGGATTTTGTTCATGCCCTTTTTGAGTGCAGTCTCGAGTCTGACGGTTTTCAGCAGTTTTGTGCCGGACTTTGCGTTGTCGGTCTGTCCGTTCGGCTTTATTTTGGTGTATTCAATCTCCACCTCGCTGTCGTTGTCAGACGAGACCTTGCACGAGCCGTCGGGCGTTATCATAAGGTCGTTGATGGTATTGTCGTCGAGTTTGCTCCAGTTGTAGTTTTTCGACGATGTTGTTACGCACTTCTGTTTCAGTCCCAGTTCGGTCTGTCCGTCAAAGCCGATGGTTGCCTTTTTGTAGTCCTTGT
Source organism: Bacteroides sp. Ga6A2 (assembly GCF_000702225.1). NCBI lineage: Bacteria > Pseudomonadati > Bacteroidota > Bacteroidia > Bacteroidales > Bacteroidaceae > Bacteroides > Bacteroides sp. Ga6A2. The sequence continues at coordinate 100,649 of NZ_KL370872.1, forward strand.
CGGCGCAGATGGTACATTCAAAGATAACGCCGTTAAGTCCTGCGGCAGGATATACCTGCATCTGGTCTACGTATATGTCGGGCTTGGCTTCGATATACATGTCGCCAAGTATTCCGTTCCAGTTTGTCTGAGTGGATTCGCTCCACATGTGCGAGCCGTGCACCTCTTTCGGAACAGCCTCGTTGCGGTTGTCAACCTTTATCTTAATGGTGTGTATTCCGAACGAGATTTTTCCCGTAAGGTCGTATATGTGCGGCGTTTCGAGATATTGCTGGCAGCCTATGCTGTCGCCGTCGATGTAAAGTGTGGTAGGGCGTGTTCTTTCGAGGTAGAGCATAATCTTCTTGCCCTCGAACGACTGCGGAATACTTACTGTTGTAGAGTATTCCATTATGCCTACGTATGGATTTCTTCGCGTAAGATTGCCTGTCGTAGTATTGTCTGTGTTGTTTTGCGCCAGTCTGCTTTGGTCAACCGTTCCGGGCAGCGTAATTGTGCCCAGAGAACACTTCCATTTACCCGAGAGGTCTATTCTGCCTTGTGCAAACAGAACTGTATTTGTAATCAACAGTAAAACTGAAGCATATATAAAGCGTCTTTTCATGATTTTTATTTTTAAAGTTATTTAACAAAGATAAACAAAAAAATTCATTTAGTTGCGTTTTTTTTCATATTTTTGTACGAAAGTCTAATCAATATATTAAGTGTAAATGAATAATTTTGAGTTCTATAGTCCAACAGAGTTCGTTTTTGGACGCGATACAGAGAGCAAAGTTGGCAAACTTACAGCCGAGGCTGGTGCCAAGAAAGTTATGATAGTTTACGGCGGAGGCTCGGTTGTGAGGAGCGGCCTGCTGGCAAGAGTTGAAAAATCGCTGAAGGAAGCCGGCATCGAATTTGTAGAGTTGGGCGGTGTAAAGCCTAATCCTGTCGATACAAAAGTGTATGAGGGCATTGAACTTGCAAGAAAGGAGAATGTTGACTTCATGCTGCCTGTTGGAGGCGGAAGCGTTATCGATACAGCCAAGAGTATTGCCGTGGGCGTGTGCTACGACGGCGATTTCTGGGATTTCTACGAAGGTAAGGCAGAGATTAAGGCAGCTCTGAAGGTGGGCGTCGTTCTTACCATTCCGGCAGCAGGAAGCGAAGGCTCGGGCAATGCCGTAATAACAAACAAGGACTTGAAGAAGTTTGGCATCCGCGCTCCAAAGTTGCTGCGCCCAGTCTTCGCCATTATGAATCCTGAACTAACAATGACCCTTCCGGCATGGCAGACGGCAAGCGGCGTGGTTGACATGATGGTTCACATCTTTGAACGCTACTTTACAAACACAAAGAACGTTTCTATAAGCGACCGCCTTTGCGAGGGTATTCTGCTAAGCATCATCGAAGAGGCTCCGAAGGTAATGGCAAATCCTAACGACTACGATGCACGCGCCAACATAATGTGGGCAGGAACGGTTGCGCACAACGGCACATGCGGCGTGGGACGCGAGGAAGAATGGACTTCGCACCAGATGGAGCACGAAATAAGCGCGTTGTACGATGTTACCCATGGCGCAGGACTTGCCGTAGTGTTCCCTGCATGGGCCACTTACATGGCAAAGCATCATCCGGCTTACGTGTACCAGATGGCAACACGAATCTTCGGCGTTCCTGAGGGCGATGACAAGACGGCCGTGGCTTTGCAGGGCGTTGAACGTCTGAAGAAGTTCTGGAAGAGCATAGGAATGCCGCTCACATTCAAGGAACTGGGTGTTGAGAACCCTGATATCGACCTTCTTGTAAAGAACCTGCACAGGAACAAGGGCGAGGAGTTCGGATTCTATGTGAAGGTTAATCCGGCAATATCTCGCGAGATATATGAATATTGTATTTAATAAATAGGAGGTAAAAAAATGTTTTCTGGAATAGTAGAAGAATTTGCCCAAGTGGTGGGCATAGAGAAGGAGCAGGAAAATGTACACTTTACGTTGAAGTGCTCGTTTGTTGACGAACTGAAGATTGACCAGAGCGTGGCTCACAACGGCGTGTGCCTTACGGTTGTGCGCATAGAGAACGGCACTTATACCGTTACCGCCATGAAGGAAACGCTTGAACGCTCAAACCTCGGACTGCTGAAGGTGGGCGACAAGGTTAACATAGAGCGAAGCATGATGATGAACGGCCGTCTTGACGGTCATATTGTTCAGGGACATGTTGACCAGACCGCAACCTGCATAGCCAAGGAGAATCAGGAGGGCAGTTATCAGTTCACGTTCAAGTACAAGTTCGACAAGGACATGGCAAAGCGCGGCTACTTTACAGTAGATAAGGGCTCGGTAACGGTAAACGGCGTGAGCCTTACGGTATGCCGTCCAACCGAGGACACTTTTCAGGTGTGTATAATTCCTTACACATACGACAACACCAACTTCCACACCATCGAGGCTGGCAGCGTTGTAAACATCGAATTCGACATCATCGGCAAGTATATTGCCCGAATGAATCAACTTTCATAACAGAAAATGAGAAAAGTTTTTGTTTCGATAATGATAATGATGACCTTCTGTGCCGCAAAAGCGCAGAAGGTTGTCTATGAAAAGAGCGACAGCATAAAGGTTGTTACTTATCTGCAAGAGGCTGCCAAACTGGGAAAGAACGAGAACCGAATGATGTTTTTTGCCAAGAAGTTCCTCGGCGTTCCGTATGTAGGCGCAACGCTCGAGAAGCCGATAGGCGAGGAACAACTCGTGGTAAACCTTCGCGAGCTTGACTGCACAACCTTTGTCGAGACCGTGGCAGCCCTGAAGATTGCCGACCAGCGCAACGAGCGCACCTTTGCAGGCTTCTGCAAGGCTCTTAAGCAACTTCGCTATCGCGGCGGAGAGATAAACGGGTATGAGTCGCGCCTTCACTACTTCTGCATGTGGACGGCAGACAACGAGAAGATGGGCTTGGTTGAGGACGTTCTTGCCAAGAATCCGAAGGAGTGCGTTACGCAGACGGTAGCCATCAACTACATGACCACCTATCCCGAGAAGTACCGCCAGTTGAAGGACAATCCGGAACTGACAAAGAAGATTAAACGCTACGAGGACGAGTGCAACGGCAAAAAACTGAAGTACGTTCCGAAGGCTAAGTTCGGCTACGGCTACAAACGCTTGTCGCAGATTCACACAGGCGACATTCTGGGCATAGTTACCCGAAAGAAGGGACTCGACACAACACATCTGGGCATTGCCGTATGGCAGAACGGACGGCTTCATCTGTTTAACGCATCGTCGGTATACAAGAAGGTGGTGCTTGACAGCGAGACCCTTGCAAAGTACTCTTCAAAGCATTCTTTGCAGATTGGAATACGTGCAATAAGGGTGAAATAGTATAACTTGGTGTGCGTTAACGGATAATATAAATCAAAAAAACGTATTTTTTAATCACTTATTAGTAATTTTTGGTTTTTTAGTTGCTCAAATTTTATTACTTTTGCAGCAGTAAAAAAGCTTGGTAAAATAAATGGTAAAATTAAAAATTGGGTGAACATGAGAAATGCGTTTATTTTATGTCTACTGTTTTTGTTTTCCGCAATGATAGATATGCGCGCTGGCGACAATGCAAGAAAGGAAGTACAGATGGGAGTCTTTACGTTTAAGCAACACGACTCTTCGCTGGAAATCTACAAATTCAAGGATAACGACCAGTTTTCGCACATCGAGTTCAAGGGGAAAAACAAGATGATGAACTCAGCAATCTACAAAGCCGACGACTCTCAGGAAGGAGTTCTGAAACTTTGGGCAAAGGAAGAAGGTTCCGAATTTATGTGGGAGATTGTTTGGGAAAAGCAAATCATTACTCTCTACGAGTATGTTGATGGTGTTGAGAAAAGTAAAGAAAAGTATAAGTTTTAAAAAGAATGACATCTGCTAAAAACGGATGTCATTTTTTTTGTTTTTTGGGGGCGTGTGCAATGGTATGGAGTTGCACATATCCGTTGTACATGTGCATTTTCGGAGCGTTTTGTTGCTCACTTGTTTTGCGAGTGTGCAAAGACCGAAAACTTTGCGTATTTTTATAGTTTTTTGTTTGGCAATAGTTAAAATACTTTTATAATTTTGTGTTCCGAAAGACGAGAAAACGTGTCTTTCAACATAAAATTAGAGTTTTAAAAGGGCAGCCGAAGGACTTGTTGAAGTCCGCTTTCATCTGCCTTGTATGCAAAACAGAAAATGATAGAACATTACTTAAATAAAACGGATTTTCATTCCTATAACGATTTTATGAAGCATTTCCAGTTGAATGTTCCCGAGAACTTCAATTTTGGATATGACGTTGTTGATGAGTGGGCAAGGATTCAGCCCGAAAAGAAAGCCATTCTCTGGGCCGACGACAATGGCAATGAAAAATCTGTTACCTACGGTCAGTTTAAGGATTATTCGGACAAGGCGGCAAGTTTTCTGCAAAGCCTTGGGATAGGCAAGGGCGACTGCGTGATGCTTATAATGAAGCGTCATATTGAGTGGTGGTATTGCATGATTGCGCTACACAAGATAGGCGCGATAGCCATTCCGGCATCGTTCCTGCTGAAGAGCAAGGACATAGTGTACCGTTGCCAGACAGCCAATATAAAGGCTATAATAACCTGTCAGGACGACATTATTATGGAGAGCGTTGATGTGGCTTGCTGCGACCTTAGGGAGAAGGGCAAGGACATAGTAAGGATTTGCGCCTTTGATAATGATATTCATCGTATGGGGTGGCTCGACTTCTGGGCAGGACTTGGTGCTGCCGCTCCTTTCCGCAAGGTTGAGGGCATCAGAAATAGCGACAGCATGCTGCTTTACTTTACAAGCGGAACGACGGGACATCCGAAGGGGGTGGTTCACGACTTCAAATATCCGTTGTGCCATGTGCTGACGGGAAAATACTGGCTCAACCTGCATGAGGAATCGCTCCATCTTACTCTGTGCGATACTGGCTGGATGATGGCGGCATGGGGGCAGTTCTACAGTCTGATTTTTGCTGGCGCGTGCATCTTTGTATATGCGCAGGAAGGTAAGTTTAATGCCGCAAATCTGCTAAGCATCATTCAGAAATATAAGATTACTTCGTTCTTTGCTCCGCCTACGGTTTACCGCATGATGCTGAAGGAGGGACTTGAGAAGTACGACCTATCGTCGCTCGAATACTGCACAACGGCTGGCGAGGCTCTCTATCCAAAGATTTTTGACGACTGGAAGAGGCTTACGGGCATAAGGCTGATGGAGTGTTTCGGGCAGACGGAAACGCCGCTTGTGGTGGGCTCTTATCCGTGGGTTGTTGCCCGTCCGGGTACAATGGGACTGCCAAACCCGATGGTGGATGTAGATGTTGTTGATGATGAGGGCAATTCGTGCGCACCTAACGTAAAGGGGCATCTGGTAATATATCTTCGCAACGGCGAGAAGCCGATAGGTCTGTTTAAGGAATATTATGGCGAGCCTGAGTTGACGGCGCAGAAGTTTGCGGGCAGATATTATGATACTGGGGACATGGCTTATCGCGACGAGCAGGGCTATTACTGGTATGAGAGTCGCGCCGACGATGTGATAAAGACATCGGGCTACCGCGTTGGGCCGTTCGAGGTGGAGTCGGTATTGATGCAGCATCCTGCCGTGGCGGAATGTGCCATAACTGGCGTTCCCGACGACATTCGCGGTCAGTTGATAAAGGCGACAATAGTGCTTTCTGCCAAATATCGCGACAAGGCTGGCGACGACCTTGCGAAGGAGATTCAGACTTTTGTAAAGAGCAGGACTGCTCCGTACAAGTATCCGAGAGTGGTTGAGTTTGTTGCCGAGTTGCCAAAGACGGTAAACGGCAAGATTCGACGTGTTGCCATACGCGAGGAGAGTGCAAGATGATAATAAGAGAGATACATGTCTGCAAGGCTTCATGTTGATGAGGCTTTGCGGACTTTTTTATTGATGGCGGTTGCTTGTGGCTTTTCTGTTGTATTTATTCCAGAATGTATGACTTATGGAATATCAAAAGAGAACTCGGAATCCATGAGTTTCATGTATTTGAGAAATCTTCTGATTGGTTTGCATGGAATACCACGTTCGTTACAGAAATCCAGATAGAATTGCGGTTCGGTACAATCTATCTCATGATGACCGAATCTGTCGTAGTAATAACCAACGTAAAAACTTCCGTCACCAAAAAGCACATTTATTTGTTTGTTTTTTCTAATGAAAGAATTAATATCCGGCATCTTGTGATATTTCTTTCTGCATATTTTTTCCCATGTCTTGTTCCACGATATCGAGAATTCAACCTTTTGCTTGTTTACGTTCTGTATGTGTACAGAATCGGCAATCTTGTATGAGTATCTGACTATCTCGCCGCGCCACTTCCCTTTTCTGTCAAGAATCAAGGCAAGGACACTTGTGTTGTAGTTGACAGTCTTGCTATGCTTGCGGCGGAAGATTTCGATACATATAGAGTCTCTCTCACCATCGCATCGCTCCAGTCCAATCAAGTCCATGTAGAGAGGTCTTTGTTTAGAATGGCTTTCGATATTTTGCGAGAAGGCGAGTATAGCAGACGTTAAAGCCAAAAGGAATAATGTTATTCGTTTCATATTTATGATGATTGTTTTTTATTATCACTCTGTAATTCTACACCTGAGAATCGCTTGTTTTGCACGATTGCTGAACTTTGCGCTTTTTCGACTGCAAATATAATGTTTTTGTGAATATCGTGCGTTATATTTATGATAACTTTGGATGTTTGCTGGGATGAAAAAGACAAGAGATAGCCACGGCGTGCAAACATGCTGCCGTCCATCTTGTACATTGCCGCATAGTGCTTGGAAAATGAAAAGCGACGGTACATGCTCCTTTTGGGGTGATGTGCCGCCGCTTGGGGGGAGTTATGTGCGCCTGAAGACGAGTACCAGTATTATGCCTGCCATGACGGTGGGCAGGAGGGTGGACTGGCGTGTTGGGCTTGCTGTTGGCGCGGCTGTCTGCACAATGGTAATGGTGTCGCGCTGTGCCTCGTGTCTTCGCTCTTTGTCGGCGGCATAGACGATGGTGTGCGACTTTTCGCGCTGGCGTGTGCCGCTGTCGGTCTTTATGATAAGTACGGAGTCGGTACGGCGGACGATGACGTGCTGCTGTATGGTGTCGTGTACCATGATGGTTTGCGCCTTGGCGGTGGTGTGCCTTATGGTGCGGCACGAGGCGAGGAACGGCAGCAGGGGGACGATGAGGAGGAGCGGGCGGTTCATCTTATCTGTATGGTAACGGGTTCGTCGCGGCTTATGGCCTGTTGTATGAGGGGCATTACCCTTGCGCAGGCTGCGCGGCTGTTGAGCACCATTCCCACCGCCTTGTTCTCGCCAAGGATGATGCATCCGAGGGTGTCGGCCGCCGTGTTGCCGGCGTGCATGCGTATGCAGCTGAACATGGGCACGTTGTGTAGCTGCGGCAGGTACTTGCCGAAGCGCGGACTGAATGTCCAGATTACTTTGTATGTGCCTGTGGGTATTGCCGTCTGTCCGTACACCTTGAGGCGTCGCAGAGTGTCGAGCGGCATGTCCTGGGCGAGTCCGCGGTCGCGGTCTTCGATGGTATCGCACATGTATGTGCCGTTTATGCTCAGGCGTCCGATGGTGTAGCGTGGCTTGCGTGCCGTTCTTGTAAGGAGTATTTTCATGTTCGTTTTGTTTTAAGGGGTTAGCTGATGTTGTCGGGCTGTTGCGGAGGGGTGTCTACCTCGGCGGAGAAGTCGCCCTTGCGCAGTTTGATGTTCTTGCCTGCCTTTATTGCCTCGGGAATCTTCTCGGCTATGGCGAACATAAGCAGCAGTCCTACGGCGGTGAGCACGGATCCGTCGATGATGCCGACGGGTGGGACGAAGAATCCTGCAACGATGAGTATGAGGCTGGCGATGAAGTTGAGATGGAAGATTTTCATGGGGCGTTTTCATTGTGGATGGGTACTTGTTGGGGCGATAGTTGCTGGGCTTCTTGCCGTTAAGCCTGCGGAGCGAGAAGACGGACGGAGTGCGCCTGAGGGTGCAGCACCCCGTCCGTGTGGGGATTGTCAGATGCCCTTGTCCTCGGGCAGAGTGATGACGTTCTTGTCGTCCATGTATCTGTAGAGCACCTGATTGATGTTTGACAGGCTGAACTGACGCTTGAGCCGCTGTGCATACTGGTATGCGCTGGTGCCCTTCTCGCCGTTGGTGGTGCCGGGCTTGTTGGCGTTGAGCCATGCGGTGGCGGCTGCCTGACGTGCCGTGAACTTCTCCTGCTGTGCGAGCTGCTTGTCGGTGGCTGGTCCCTTGTATGGGTGCGCCAGCTTTGCTATGCGTATCTTGTTGCTCGAACTGTTGGTGGCGAAGTAGGTGTCGGAGTCTTTGCCGTACTTGCCGCTGATGCCCTTGATGACATCGATTGGGATTATTTTTGCCATAGTTGTTTCCTCTCCCCATCTGCCGTGTGGCAGGTGTTTTGTATTCCGCGGAGGGGGTAGCGGTGATAATGGGTTAATACTTGTGTTTGCGGTTGTGTGTTACTGCGAATCGTGCGGTGGGAATTCTGGTGGGGAGGCGAAACCGTTTGCCGCGTCATGTGTCTGTGCCAGCATCTGCCATGCGTCGGGCTTGGGGTTGTGCGTGTCCTGTAAGATTCCTTCGGGATTCGTTTGGGTTGCGCGCTTGTTTTTGTAATCACGATGCAAAGATACGACATCTGAAATTGGCGGTTATGCGTTAGCGTACGTTTGTAGGAGTTGCGTACGATTTTAGGACTTTTTTTTGTTTTTGGGGGCAGAAGGGGGTGGCTGAGGTGCGGAGATGCGCTAAGATGCAAGAACTACGCGAATTCGGGATAAATTATACATTTCTTACTTGTACAACGCATAGTTTTGTTGCTTTTGTAAGACATCACAGAATTGATTATCTGTATGTTACAGACGCTGAAAGCGTCTCCGCTTAGTAACCGTAGGTCGGAACGACCTGCGGAAAAAGCCACCAACCTACGACAAGCACTCTGAAAGAGTGCCCCATCTGCTGCAATGGGCGACCGCTTTCAGGGTCGATGATATTTGTTTCATTACTGTCCGCAGATCCTACGGATGCTGCGGTTACTGAGAGGTGACGCTTTCAGCGTCATTCCGAATAATCATTTTCCAAATATAGAAGGATGGAGTTTCTTATTCCGAACTCACGTAAGAACTATGGCGGCTTTATTGACGGGGCTTGGTGCGGTAATTGTAGTATGGCTATGAAAAAATGGCAGAAGAATTTTGAGGTTATTGGTTAATATGCTATATTTGCAAAAGATGTCAGTGGTAGCCTTTGTCGCTCCACTTACAACTTCCAAATGTTGAAAATGGCTTCGCATTGGTTGTGAGGCTCTTTTTCATAATAGCAAGTTTTTATTAGATGTTGAGGCTTTCACATTGGTTGTGAGAGCCTCAAATTTTTTTTGTCCATGCACAAGGCATTTACTTGAAGATTGTGAGGGGGGGAGACAGATTGAAGGACAAAAGCGAAGGGCTTGGTTCATCATAATTGCGAATTATATGCCTATGGCTTATAATAAATCCCCACCCTCACGAGGAGAATGGGGAAGGGCTGCGCGGACGTCGATTCTAAGCCTCATATACATGGGGGGCGCCCCCGACTTTGGTTGCAAATATACAAAGAAATTATTACTGCTCAAATATTTAAGCAGAAAATAT
>NZ_KL370872.1:110623-200727 GCF_000702225.1 Bacteroides sp. Ga6A2
GAGGGTCGCCCCAAATAGCGGTATCGCATGGCAAATATACAAAGAAATTATTACTGCTCAAATATTTAAGCAGAAAATATGGCACATGACAACATCTTCTGAGATTTTGTTGAAGATTGTGAGGGGGGGGAGACGAAGAAACGAGTTGCGTTCCGAGGCCGTGGCGCAGATGTGCGGAGGCTGGGACACAACTCGTTTTTTGGGGGGTTATGGCTCGCCTAAGTACTCTACTATGAGGCGCACTTGGCGGGGGGTGAAGAACTTGGACGACTTGCGGTAGCCGCTGGTGTAGAGGGCTGCAAGTAGCGTGGTGTTGCGGTTTATCCACGACATAAGGCGGTTTACGGATATGTGCGTGTTGCTGTCTGTTGGAAAGTAGAGCATGGCAAGCTCGGACTTGCCGTAGGTCTTGATTCTGAATTGGTTCATACGTTGTTTTGCTTTTTTGATGAGACATAATAGTCGCTGAAGTCCTTGCAGCCGGGTGGGAGCTGGTGGCGCTCCAGACGGGGCAGTATGCCGCGCAGCTGCAAGAAGAGCCTCTCGCCCGGGACATCGCAGTCGGGGTACATGTGCAGGCTTACGGAGTGCCGCTCGTGCAGCTGGGACAGTATGCCGGCGTCGCCGTGGCTGAGCAGGGTGGCGCTTGGTATGGCTATTGCCTTGTGTCCTGCCGAGAGCATAGCCCAGCAGTCGGAGCAGCCTTCGGTAATGAAGAGCTCGTCGCCGGGGCGCAGCAGCCGCAGCACGGGCAGGTTGTAGATGCCGCAACGCGAGCCTCGTGGAAACATGAATCGCGGTATGCCCTCGGGGGTGCTGCCGTAGTCGAGGTTGCGGTTCTGTATGCCTGTGAGCGTTCCGTCGGCGTTGAAGTAGGGTATCTGTAGCCAGTTTATGCCCTGCCTGTCGCGCCACGAGTTGAGCCTGCACCAACGCACCACCCGAGGGTCGAGCATACGACGCTCGAAGAGGAACTGCCGTGCCGCCTTGCCAAGGCTGGGGCTGCTGAAGAGGCGGCTGTATCGGGCTGCATCGAACGGCGGTGGCTGCGTGGCGGCTGGCGGCCTGTATTCGTGGCGGATGATGTTGTGCTCGTCGGCCAGCCATCGGCATGCCTCTTTGAAGTCTTTGCCGAGATGCCGCATAACCAAGTCGATAGTTCCTCCCGACGCTCCGCAGACGAAGCACCTGAAGGTGTTGCGCGCCACGTTGAACGAGAGGCTGGGGTGGCGGTCGTCGTGGAAGGGGCATAGGCTCTTGTGCCGCTCAACGTGCAGTCCGAGCCGCCCGGCGACTCCCTCGATGGGGAGTTCGCGGAGTTGTTGGAGCTGGTTCTTATCCATTGCCTTTCAGATATTCTTTGGTTTTGGTGTAGAGGCCGGTTGCCTCGTTGAAGGTTATAAGTTGGCGATGCACCCACACACGCAGCTGACGCTTGGTTGCGCTGCCTATTGGCTTGCCAAGGCTCAGGCGAAGCGCATCCAGCTGCTGTTCGGAAAAAGACTCACCCTTGATGTTGTCTAACATGTTGGCAGGTGTTGACTGTGAGGCATCAGCCGTGCTTGTGTCGCCTTCTTTAAGCATATCTCCCAACACTTGGTACTTGCTCCACAGGTCGTGAAACATCAGCCATTCAACTACGTCGGCCATTGAGCGATGCCAAGTCATATTGTTAAGTGTCCACATGATACAGCCGGCTTTCCACGCGGCAATCAGGCTTCTCTTGCCCATATCCCACAGACAATCGTTGTCGGTGAGGTCGCCCAGCTCTGCTATGTCGTTGGCCAGCCGTTCGGTTAGTTTGTTCAGAGGCCTGATGACATAGCGTCCCTTGCAGTTGTCGAGCCGTGCCAGATAGTTGTCCAGTTTCTCGTAGAACTCGTCGCTGAATTTGCCGATGCGCGGAATCTTTCCGTCGCGTCCGGCGCGTGGCTTGTATGAGAAGACCATGCGTCCCAGCGTTCCGTCGAAGAGGTTTGACTTAAAGAACTGCCTTATGCGCACGGGAGTGGTGCTGACGGTAAGGTTGGTTCTTAAAAGTGCCGAGCCGGTGATGCCGTCGACCGTAGCCCTGAGTGCATTATACACTTCTCTGTCCCACATCAGGCGCAGTATCTGGGTTACTTGTTTATGAGAGCCGCAAAGGCTGTCGAGCTGCTCAATCTCCTTCAGGTCGATGTAGGTGCTCAGTCCGCCATGTTCCTGGCAAACCATCTGTGCCTTCAGATAGCCGGGCTTTGAGCAGTCGGCAGGCAGGAATCTCAGTAGTGGGAACACCTCTTCGGGACGCTCTTTCGACTGCGAACGCTTTTTGTATGATTTCTGGTACTGAAGGTATTTCTGCAATTGCTCGGCATCTTGTTTGCGGAAGTCGCGGTTGCAGGCTTCAACCAACAGTCCAAGTTGTCCCTTGTTTCCTGCGCTATCGGCTACCAAGGCAGCTTGCTGACCGCACATTTCGAACCAATGACCGCTTGGATATTGAAATTCGGCATTCGAAATTTTTGTGCCAAGTACAGGAAAAAGCATAGGCAAGAGAGGGGCGTGCATGTCAAAACTTGTCTGCGAGAGCAGTAATTTTAAACATTCTGTGCCTTTGCCAAGGTTTGGCATAGCAGGTGCTGTTGATTTTGTGATATCGTACTTCATTGATATTCTGCTTTTTAGATGAAAAATAATTAGTTGGGCGTTTCGGCGTTTCAGCGTTTCAGTGGGGGGGTAGTGGGGTTTCAAAGACTCTTTGTTATTATATAACTTATTAATTATTAAATAGTTATAAGTATAAAAGAAGGAAACGCGCCCCCTCTTAGTTTCTTGAAACGCTTGAAACGCTGAAACGCTTTTTGTCAATCCGAAGTGTTAATTCCCGTTTTTCTCTACAAGGCCAGACAAGGCTTTGATGAGTTCCTTGTACACTCCGCTGGCATACTCCTCGGCGCTATTGAGCGAGTGGCAGTCTTTCATGGCTCTGAGGTTTGGGCGGTAGCTGCCGTCGTCTCTGCGCGTGATGGTGATGTATTGTCCCGAGAAGACGTGCGGATTGCGCTTGCAGCTGCATATCCGTAGCGTTTCGACAAAGTCGAAATGGTCGAGTCCGTTGCGTCGCAGCACGCCTGTGTATGGGCGGTTAAGCGTTAGCAGTACGGAGCTGAACAGGTGTGTCTTGAGCGTTACGCACAGGTTTACGTTACTTTTCATGTGTTGTTCCTCCTTTCTCCGCGCTTCTCTTTTGTGCCATGTGCCTGCGGAAGCCTGTGGCGAGGGGTGAGTTACCGTGGAGCATAAGTCTGACGACAGCTCCGACAGGGCGAGGGGTGTACTGTGCTTCGACCCCTTGCGCGAGAGTATTGTATCTCTTCATGTTTTCTGTTGAAAGCCCCATGTGAGGAACTCTCGACGGCAAAGGAACGGGGGGATTGAATGGGGAGCAATATGGGATTTTTAATGCCCGAAATCCCATTGGCGAGGGGGTGGCTGAAGGCGTGCGGCTGTGGCGGTCAAGTGGCTGGCTGTGAGGCGGTAAGGCTGCGTGGCTGGGCGATGTAAGTTTTTTGTAATTTTTTTTGATGGGATTTTGAAAATCCCGGAATCACAATGTTTTTTTGAGGGGGATTGTATGGGGGGCTTTTATTGCAAGTGTTTTTTTCAGTTTGGATTTGCAATTTTTTACAAATGTCTTGGAGTTTTGGTTGGGAGATGGTGGGGGATTGCAAATTTTACACAAGCGAAGGATGCAAATTTATAGGCATTATAGGCGAATAATTGGGCGGTAAGTGATAGGAAATGAATCTGTTTTGTTGGATTGTTCAATTTTTTTTCTGCAAATAAATTTGGCTTTTGTGCATTTTGTGGCTATATTTGCAACATCAGGAAAGGGGGGTGCTAACCATCGACGCCTGACGTTCCACAAGGGGGTGTGCATATTCAGGTATGCACACCCTCTATATTTTTATGATATTGCGCTCGTAGCCGCCGCACAAGCGAAATGCAAATTGCCCCACAAGCGAGAATGACTCACTTGTGAGGGGCGTAAATTCTTAATTACTCAAATTGGGATTTTTAATGCCCGAAATCCCATTGGCGATGGGGTGGCTTAAGGCGCGCGGCTGTGGCGGTCAAGTGTCTGGCTGTGAGGTGGTAAGGCTGCGTGCTGGGCGATGTAAGTTTTTGTAATTTTTTTTGATGGGATTTTGAAAATCCCGGAATCACAATGTTTTTTGAGGGGGATTGTATGGGGGGCTTTTATTGCAAGTGTTTTTTTCAGTTTGGATTTGCAATTTTTTTTGCAAATGTCTTGGAGTTTTGGTTGGGAGATGGTGGGGGATTGCAAATTTTACACAAGCGAAGGATGCAAATTTATAGGCATTATAGGCGAATAATTGGGCGGCAAGTGATAGGAAATGAATCTGTTTTGTTGGATTGTTCAATTTTTTTTTGCAAATAAATTTGGCTTTTGTGCATTTTGTGGCTATATTTGCAACATCAGGAAAGGGGGGTGCTAATCATCGACATCTGCCCGTTCCACAAGGGGGTGTGCATATTGAGGTATGCACACCCTCTATATTTTTATGATATTGCGCTCGTAGCCGCCGCACAAGCGAAATGCAAATAGCCCCACAAGCGAGAATGACTCACTTGTGAGGGGAGTAAATTCTTAATTACTCAAATTTTTTAGTTTGTCATCAATGGCTTTTCTTATTTTGCCATTTAATGAAATATTGAGTTTAATATCGTTCAATTCTTTTTTATATTGCGATAATAATTCTTCATTTATTATTCTTTCCACCTCGTCTGAAATAGAGTCGGGTATTTTAGAAACGTTTGTCTCTATATTTTGCATTTTTTTAAGTTCTTGGACTTCTCTTGCAAGCTTGTTGTCGATTTTTTCTTGAACATTTCCTTGATTCTCGAACTCAATAGGTTTATAACCATTTGCCTTGTATAATAGCCAGAAGTTCCATGCCAGCTCAGACTTTTCAATTTTTTTATTTTTACACTCAAGTAAGAAATTTTCAAATTGATTTTCATCTTCAAATATCTGCTCCCAGAAAGGCTCGCAAGCTATGGTATTCCAATCGGGGCTTGATGTTATCATGCCAAGACGTACAAACGTTTTAATATAGTAATCTGGATTCTTCTCAACTCTTTGGCGATACGCTTTAAGACATTCTTTATCCAAATTAGCTTTTCTTGTTGTTTCCTCCATATTATCAATACATCGATGCAGCCAGTTAATGAGATTGTCATCATCGGCTGAATCATCCTTCGTTGTTTGGATGAATTTTTCCTTAATCAAAGGCCAAATGTCATTATCTTTAATAAGATATTCACCTTCTTTTTTGTGTAATGTCTTGTAATCTAGATGAATACGAGTGAATAATTGAGGGTCGTTTCCTTCTATTATTTCAAGCAAACGTTTCTTATAATTTGTACGCTCAGATTCTGTTTTTATATTGTTGGCTTTTAAGTATTCAATATAAATTATTTTTGTAAATAACTCGTATGCATCATTAGAATCTGGCTTTTTACATGCTATGTAAGTAACCATTTCGGCATATCTGAGGAACTCTTCATTATTAAACTTGCTTCTGTATAATCTATTAAGATAATAAATGAAGGCGTATGATTTTTTATCATTATTACTCCATTCATCTATCTTTGTTGTTACCTCATCCCATGGTGTCGATGAAAAGAGTTTAGTAATTTCATTAAATCTTAATGAAAGAGATATTTGAAAATCAAAGTAATTTTCAAAACCTTCCCATTCGTATATGTGTGGGTGTACATCATTAGAAGTTTTGTGTTCAGGAAATAAACTCTCTAAGATTTCATATACATTATCTTCAATATTTTTTATGTCTTTTTTCTTCTTTAAAGACCAATTATCAAGGTATTCTTTTTTATATAAAGACCTATATTGCTCAGGATAACGATATTTTATTAGCTGTACTAACAGAAAGTCTTTAACCACAACATCTCCTCTGACATTTTGGTAATCGAGTAAAAACTGATTTATGTAGCGTTTAGCATCTCTTAGCGTTGGCAAAAATTTTTCAAATGTGGTTTGCCAATATTTGATAGTGCCATGTATTTCATCTGTTTCTGAAGAATCTGCTTTCAACAATTCACATAATTTCTCATTAATATAGCGTGAAATGTAAGTATATGGACGTAAAGGTATGGCAAATTCAAAGTTAAAGAATTTGTCGACAAAGCAAGCATCTTTAGTTTTGTAATCATCGCCTAACATTCTGTTAACCTGCTCTTTGTCGTATGCAGTAAGAAATATGAGGTTTGTAAATGCAGCATTACTGTCTATTAGTTTCAATACTTCAAGAATTTCGTCTTTTGACAGTCTGTCAAAGTCGTCTATCATAACGAGAACTCTTTTGTTGAGAGAAGCAAAGGATTTTTCGATTGATTCTTTAAGTTCTACTTTATTCCATATTTGGTAAAAGCTTGTGAGTTTTTCTATAATGCCACGATTGTCAATTAGCTGCAAAGATGCCATATAATCCTTTATCGTATTGCTGCATCTTGAATCGTATTTAGACAATACACACGCAATAGTTGTAAAAAAATCTTCTTGGATAGTTTGGAATGATTTACAATCGCGAGGATTAAAACGCACAATCTCAAAATCATTTTCATTGATATTCTCTATTACGAGATTCATAAAAGAGGTTTTACCTGTTCCCCATGGGGCTGTAATTGCAATGCTCCAAGTTTTTTTTCTGTCTAAACCATTAATTTTATCTGCAAGTTTATTTGCATCATTATCAAAGCTAAATATATCTTCTTCTTTAGCTTCTATAGGGTAATCGCTTAATATTTCACAAGTTGAATTATTTCTTTCGCATTTGCTACGATACATTCTGTATAAATTTACGGATGCAGCTAAAAAATATACGAAACCGAAAAAGTATATAACATCAACATAGGATACGGGACATATCCAATAAATATAGTTGTATCTTTCAGTAAAAATTCGGTAATATGCTAATAATATAGATACAAGAAATAAAGGCAAAATTATTTTCTTGTCATAATGATAACGCACCCGAAGTTTCGATATTAGATCATATACAGCTATAACAATCAAGACTCCAGTAAGTAGTTGCATCCAGATATTTGATTTAAATTGGCTAAGAATTGATACAACATTTTCATTATACCAATCTATATACCAATCTATGTAAGCAACAAAGATATATGCGATAAAGAGAGAAAGAATCAGGTAAATTATCAAACTTTCTTCTTTAACCAACTTTATAGCTTTTTTAGCCTTTTCTTTAAATGAATATATCATAGAAAAATTCAGTTTTGCATAATTTATATTTAGTGCAAACATAATGAAAAAACGTTATTATTGTGTCATTTTTTATATAAAACTTGTCGGAAATAGCCTTTTTTTATGCTTTGTGGCTGATTTTTGGAGAAAAACGGCAGGTAGGAATAGTTATGCGAACTTTTTTTCTATTTCTGCAAATGTGGCATTACAAATGCTTTCGGGGGGAATGGGGAAGTGTGGGATTCGTTTTCTTGTCATCGCCCACAACAAGCGAGAAAGGGAAAAGCGTCCGTATCAAATTCTTTGTGATGCGGACGCTTTTGTTGCTTTGTGGTCATTCTGCTTCGGGCGAGGGACTGCCGGTACACATGTCGTAGTTGTGCGGCTTGTCGGAGAAGTGGTTGGCGAGCGACGAGGTGCTGTCGCCAAACTGGGCGAAGGTCTCGGCAAGGAACTCGAGCCAGAGGCTTCGGCCTATGTCTCTGCCCTCGTTGCGGTAGATGAGATAGAACGTGTAGCGCAGGTGGGCGTTGCTGAGGCAGGTGGTTATCTTCTGCCTCATGCGCCTTACCACGCCGTTCTCGATGAGATAGTCGACACATTCGGTCATGATGTCGTAGTCGGTCGGGCGCATGATGCTCTGGCTGCTGCAAGGCAGTACGCCCTTCATGAAGGCGAGCCGCCTGCGTATGCCTTCCTTTATCCTGCTGCGGTCGGCTCGTCTTATCCTTCTTACCGGGTCGGGGGTGGGCGACTGGTTGTCTATGCGGTCGCTAATATATTCGTCGGCCTCGATGTACGCCCCGACATATTCGGCCAGCTCGCCCGATATGCATGCCTGCATGGGCAGACAGATGTCGTCGGGGTTGGAGTGGCATGCCAGCATCTGCATGAGATAGCCGTTGTATCGTGCCAGCTCCCATCGGTGGCTCGCCTCGGTAAGCACCATGAGCGTGTAGAGCACGAGCGAGGCTGCCGTCTCCATCTCCTGCCGGTCGTAGCTGCGCCCGCAGTCGTCGGCATCGTTGCGAAGGTCGTTGAACACATCGTCCCAAAGAGTGTCGGTTATAGCCTCGGCTCTGTCGGGCTCGCGGAGCATGCGGTCGAAGCAGACGAAGCTGTTTACGAATATCTCCTCGGGCGAGAAGTGCAGCCTTTCCATGTCGGTCTCTCGGCTCTTGTAGGCCTGCTTTACGGCTATGTAGACGGCGTTGTCGCGCAACTGCTGGCGCAGCAGCTTCCTCTGGTCATTCGTCAATAATCTTATTGTCATAGTCGCTAATCTTGTTTCGGATGTCGTCGAGGACAGAAATGAGCTGGTATGTGGTCTGTCCGTTCTTGTCGACGAACGACTGTCCCCGGCTGAAGTCGTCGATAATCTTCTCGTCGATGGTGAAGCATGCGTTTGCCACGTTTTTCATGTAGACGGTAGGCGAGTTGTAGAAGTGGTATGACAGGCTGTAGTTGTTCTGGGCGCTAAGGGCTATAATCTGCGCCATGTCCTCGATCTTGGAGTCGTCTACGCACATGGGCTCGTCTTTTGAGCCGCTGAGAATGAGCTTGCCCTTGAGGGCGTTGGTGGCCTGCGTTATGAGCCTTAGTCCCTCGAGGTTCTGCTTCATCTGCCGGCTTGCGTCCACGCCCTTCACCCTGTCGGGGTTCGGAAACTCCCATACAATCTTTCTTACATGGTCGTTGTGGTTGGCAATCCTCTCGCGTATCAGCTCCTTGAACTTGCCTGCCTGATACTTCTGCTTTACCACAATTCTGAGGCTGTAGTCGGACAGCCTTGTGTTGATGGAGTTCTTGAAGAACCTTATCACCTTGTCGGTATCGGAGTTGAACGCTCCGTTCCTCTCGACAAGAATCTGGCATACGTCCTCGCGGTTGTCTACTATGATGTAGCTTCCCGGATGCGACTCGATGACGTTCTTGTCGTGCCCCTCGTACTGGGTTATCTCCTTGGCGTTGCAGAGCGTCCACGAGTAGACGTCGTTGCGCTCGGTCATGTTGATGCTGCGCAGGGGCATGGCCTCGCGTTTCTTCTTGCCCACCACGGTAAGACCGTCGTGAAGGATGTTTCCGACTATGGCGTTGGCCTTGTCGATGGTCCTGAGGCTTGTGTTGTTGTAGAAAAGGCTCTTTTCGCCTTCCTGAATCTCGAAGGTATAAACGGAATATATAGACATTTGTTAGTTTTTTATGATGAGGTTAAGCTTGATATGGGTGTTTACTGTTTGTGTATGCGGGGGCTTGTGCGCCTCTCCATGATGGCATGGCGGCATCATAGCGGAATGGGATTAGGCAAGCCGTGGCATAGTATATTTTCAAGTTTTTTAGACATTTTATTTTAGTTGTTGTTTTTAATTGCACAAAAGTAGTATAATCATTTGATGTAGACAAACTTCTTTTTGATAAAATATAATGTTTTTGTGAGGTCGTGGCGGAGGGGCGTCGGCATTTGGAAGGAGGGTAAAATCTGAATTGAAGGGCAAGGCGAGGAGTTGCTTTGTCAGATAAAAAAGGAACGATTTTGCAAATTCTCCATATAGATAAAAGAAAGCGCGATATGCCATCCTATGACATACCGCGCCTTGGGTTATAGATTAAAATTTGTTATTTTTCTTTGCCGAAGGTGGCGTCAATCCATGAGGTGAGAGCCACGAGCGTTGAGTTCCAGTTGATGGCAATCTCGTTCTGGGCATATGAGCCTTCAACATCCATATAGCACTCGTCGGCTATGTCGGTTGTATATTTGACGTATTCCTTGTCGTGCTGTCCTGCATTCGGACCGCCAACAAGGAATCCCGGGATAGGGGCTTCGATGCCGTCGGCTGCGCTCAGACGCATGTGCGGATGCATAGGACTCTTTGTTCCGAAGCCTGTAACGTAGCAATACGACAATGGGTTGATTCCGAAGATATAGTCGGCATTGCGGACGGCATTAGTGCTGTATTTTGCATCGCCCGTGCATTTGTAGCCGAACATCATCGCAATTCCTTCGTTGGCAAAACCTTCGGAAAGACAGCCCCAGAAGAAATCCTTGTCGCTGTTTCCGAACGAGGTGTTGAAGCATGATGTAGGAACTTTCTCGAGTTGCGAATCGAGGTATTTGATGAACTGCGCCTTTTGGTTCTCGAATAGCTGAACCTCGTCCTTGCAGCCTTCGCTTGGCGTGTGGGTGAGCAGTTCGTAAACGCCGAGAGATGCCACGTTGCCCCATGTTGGCAGGGTGAACCGTTTTGGCGCAAACTTAATCATGTCTTGCTTGTACTCGTCCTTGCAGGTAAGCAGAAACATCTCGGTGGCAGCCCAGAATCTTTCGTCGTCGATGTGCTCGTCGCCGTATGTTCCGGTATTAACTTCGGGCTTGAACGTCTTGTTCATCTCAGACTGGTTGTATGTCTTGGTAGGGTTTGCCATAGCCCATATGTAGGCCTTTTCGGCAGCCTTGCGAGCCTGCTCTGCAAATCCCTTGTAGTCCTTCTCCCAGATGTCGCTGTTGCGTGCAACCTGAGCCATAAGCGCGGCAAAGTCGAGCGTTGCCGTAACCGATTTTGCCACGACGTATCTCTTCTGCTTACATTCCGAAGGCATTACGAAGGCCTCGAAGTTTGGTGTTGTAAGTTTGTGGTAAACTCCGCCGTCCTCGGGGTCTTGCATAGTCATCATCCATTTCAGGTTGAAATAGAGTTCGTCGATAAGGTCGGGGGTGGCGTTCTTGCTTTCTGGAATGTTGAGATTCTGCTTCGCGAAATATTCGGGACATTGCGCGTAGACTTGCAGCATCATGGAAACGCTATATGCCGAGTTGACGATGTATTTGTTGTAGTCGCCGGCATCGTACCATCCGTAAGGCGATGAGATCTCCGTTCCGGCAGGACGCGATTTAGATGCCGCGCTCTCGTGAATGTAGACTTTTGTGTCGGGATGTCCGGCAGGTCTGTGCCATTTTCCGGCATACTGCTCTTCTATCGCAACTCCCGTGCGCTGGTAGTAGTAAGCCTTGGCAGATGCATCAGCAAGTTGTTTCAGGGCGTTGTCTTTAATCTCGATTTCTACTTTTCCGCTCGGACTTGAGATTGTGTATTTTCCGGGCTTTGAGACAGATGTGAAATCGACTACGGCTCTTTCCTTGCCGCTCCATGGCGATGTGGCTGTTCTCGACGCCTTTCCTCGCCAAATTTCTTCTTTTGTCTGAATGTCTGTGATTGTGTACTCGTCGTCGGGTGATGCGCCTTCAACGACGATAACCTTCTCTTGCGAAGGGTAGTAGCCTATCTGATTATACCTAATCAGTTCGCTTTGTTGCTCCGTGCCTGCGTTTTTGCAGCCGGCAAAAGCCATTGCTGTCATGCAGCAACATGAAAATAATAAGGTGTTATTCATTATTTGGTAATTAAAGGTTATAAAAAAAGCTACCCCGCCCGAAAAAGGCGAGATAGCCGTTGGTATTTTTTATTAGAACATAGAATTCACCTGCTTGTAAACATTCTCGGCTGTGAAGCCAAGTTTCTCATCGAGCACCTTGTAAGGAGCAGAGAAACCGAAGCTCTCCAAGCCCCAAATCTTACCTTCAGATTCAGGAACAAGACCGATAAGGTTTACTGGAAGACCTGCTGTAAGACCGAACTTCTTGACACCTGCAGGAAGTACGCTCTGCTGATATTCCTTGCTCTGGTTGCGGAACAAGCCCTCTGATGGAACGCTCACGATTGCAACCTTCTTGCCGTCCTTGCGCAGAAGTTCTGCACCAGCAACCAATGTTGAAACCTCAGAACCAGAAGCAACGAGGATAACATCAGGATTAGCATCGCTGCCTGCTACAACATAACCGCCCTTCTTAGCCTGTGAGTAGTCGTTGCCCTCAGGAAGGTTGTTGATGTTCTGACGAGAAAGGATAAGCGCGGTAGGAGAGTCTGTATTCTCCATAGCCATTGCCCAAGCCTCTGTTGTCTCCTTTGCATCAGCAGGACGGAGAACGAGAGTTGAGTTCTTGCCGTGGTGGTTCTTCAACTTCTCCATCAAGCGAATCTGTGCCTCCTGCTCAACTGGCTCGTGAGTAGGACCGTCTTCACCTACGCGGAATGCATCGTGAGTCCAGATGAACTTAACTGGCAACTCCATCAAAGCTGCCATACGAACTGCTGGCTTCATGTAGTCTGAGAATACGAAGAAAGTACCGCATGCTGGGATAACACCTCCGTGAAGCGCCATACCTATACAGCAGCAAGCCATTGTAAGCTCGGCAACACCTGCCTGGAAGAATGCGCCTGAGAAATCGCCCTTAGTGAATGCCTTAGTCTTCTTCAGGAAGCCGTCAGTCTTGTCTGAGTTAGAAAGGTCGGCTGATGCGCAGATCATGTTAGGAACCTGCTCTGCCAAAACGCCAAGACAAGCAGCAGATGCCGAACGTGTAGCATCGTTGTCCTTCTGTACGCACTTGCTCCAGTCAATCTTTGGAGCCTTTCCGCTGAACCACTCATCCTGAGCAGCAGCCTTATCTGGATTTGCAGCAGCCCATGCCTTCTCTTCAGCATAGCGGTCGGCTGCAATCTTCTTCAACTCCTCGGCACGCTTTGCGTAAAGTTCCTTAACCTCAGGGAAAATCTGGAATGGATTCTCAGGGTCGCCGCCAAGGTTCTTTATTGTGTTAACGTATGCGTCGCCGCCAAGAGGAGCACCGTGAGTCTTGCAGTTAGCCTCGTATGAAGTACCGTCGGCCTTGATAGCACCCTTACCCATGATACACTTACCGATGATGAGTGCAGGTTTGCCCTTAACAGCCTGTGCCTTCTTGATAGCCTCGCGAATCTGCTCGGCATCGTTACCGTTGATTTCGAAAACTTCCCAGCCCAAAGCCTTGTACTTAGCGGCTGTATCCTCGTTCATAACCTCCTTAGTCTCTGTAGACAACTGAATGTCGTTAGAGTCGTAGAACATGATGAGGTTGTCAAGACCCAAAACGCCGGCAATACGTGCAGAACCCTGTGAAATCTCTTCCTGAACGCCACCATCTGAGATGTAAGCGTAGATAGTCTCCTTCTCGAATGTAGGGTTGCCTGTGTGTGCTGCAAGGAACTTGGCAGCGATGGCTGCACCTACTGCATAAGAGTGACCCTGACCAAGAGGACCAGATGTGTTCTCGATACCACGGGCAATCTCGAACTCTGGGTGACCAGTTGTTGGAGAACCCCACTGGCGCAACTGTGCCAACTCATCGAGAGTGAACTTGCCGATGAGTGCAAGCTGTGAGTAAAGCATTGGAGCCATGTGACCCGGATCGAGGAAGAAACGGTCGCGACCTACCCATGTTGGGTTTGCAGGATCGTACTGAAGAAACTCAGAATAAAGCACATTGATAAAGTCTGCACCACCCATAGCACCGCCGGGATGACCAGACTTAGCCTTTTCAACCATTGAGGCAGCAAGGATACGAATATTATTTGCTGCTAGGTTCATAAGTTTTGAATCATTCATCTTTTTGTATTTTTTCTTTAATAGTTGTATTTCATTTTGTAAACAATTGCAACAAATATAAGAAATATTGATTTTACGGCAAAAAAAAATATTGTTTATTTACGAAAACGGGTGGACATTTCGTGTCCACCCGTGCTTTTTGTAAAGTGTGCTTAACAAATTTTTCTCGAACCGTCGCCAATAACAACGTCATAGACTTTCGGTTCCTTACCGTACTTTTCGTTATATTTTTGTTTTGCTGTTGCGATGAAGTTGTCGTACTTGTCTTCGGCAACGAGGTTGATTGTACAGCCGCCGAAACCGCCGCCCATCACTCTCGAACCGATAACGCCGCATTCCTTGGCAATATCGTTCAGGAAGTCGAGTTCCTCGCAAGAAACCTTGTAGTCTTTGCTCAGACCTTCGTGCGTCTCGTACATCTTCTCGCCAACAGTCTTGTAGTCGCCCTTCTGAAGCGCGTCGCAGACAGCCAGAACGCGGTCTTTCTCGCCGATTACGTACTTAGCGCAGTTGTAGTCCTCTTCAGAAACCTCGCCCTTAACCTCTTCGAGCATAGCCCAATCGGCATCGCGTAGAGTCTCAACGCCTGCGTGCTTCTTTGCGATGTGGGCAACCACGTTCTCGCAACTTGCGCGGCGGTCGTTGTAGGCTGATGATGCCAACTCGTGCTTTACGCAGCTGTTAAGAAGAACGAGTTTGTAGCCAACCGGATTGAATGGGAAGTACTCGTACTCGAGCGAACGGCAGTCGAGACGGATAAGGCTTCCCTTCTTGCCGAATACAGAAGCGAACTGGTCCATGATGCCGCAGTTAACGCCTATATATTTGTGCTCTGTAGCCTGACCAGCCTTTGCCAACTCGAACTTGTCAACCTTGTTGTCGCCGAACATATCGTTGATGGCGAATGCAAAGCAACTCTCGAGTGCTGCTGATGATGACATACCAGCGCCAAGAGGCACATCGCCTGCAAATGCTGTATTGAATCCCTTCACCTCAACGCCGCGAGCCTGCATCTCCTTGCAAACGCCGAAGATGTAGCGTGCCCAACTTGCGTTAGGACCTTTCTCGTCGTTCAAGTCGAACTCTACCAAGTCCTTAAGGTCGATAGAGTAGGCGCGAACCTTGTTTGTTCCATTAGGCTTTATCTCAGCCATCATGCCGCAGTCAACTGCGCCGGGAAAAACGAAGCCGCCGTTATAGTCGGTGTGCTCGCCAATAAGGTTGATTCTTCCCGGTGAAGCGTATATAGAACCTGTTGTGCCGTCGAAATGCTTGATGAAACGGCTTCTTACGAAATCTATTTCCATAATCGTATTGTATTAAAAGTTTAAATTAGTTTTTGGTTATTCCACAGGAATGTCCTTGTTAACATTCTTGCAGCCGATGAGGGCATAATATAGAATGTATGCAAGCATTGCAACTACGAGCCAATAACTGAAGATTGGGTTTACGCTCTGAGCTATGAAGTCCTGAATAAGCGGCATTACGCCACCGCCAACAACCATCATCATGAAGATGCCAGATGCTGCGGCTGTATATTTGCCAAGTCCTTCAGTTGCAAGGTTGAAGATACCACCCCACATGATTGATGTGCAGATACCGCAGGCAGCAATAAAGAAGCACTTTACAGGAACATCGTGATCCATGATGTTTGTTGTTATTGATGTTGGAAGGAAGATTGCGATAAGCAAAAGAGCGATGGCAAGTGTAGAAACTGATACCATCTGTACCTTTGTTGAAATCTTTCCGCTGAGGAAACTACTCAGGAATCTTCCGCACATCATAAGAAACCAGTAGGCTGATGCAAACGAACCTGCTACGGCAGCCCAGCCTTCACCCTCGAACTTAGAAAGGTAGGCATTTAACTGACCCGGAATACCGATTTCGACACCAACATAGAAGAAGATGGCTATAACGCCGAGAACACAATGACGGAAACTCCATGGGCTGTGCTCAAACTTCTGTTCGGTTGTTGTGCTCTGTGGCTCAGGAATGCTCACGAACGAAATAATGACGAATGATGTTGCGAATACGCCCATTCCGATGAAAATCAGAGGGCATACGTCAGTCATGCTGGTGTTTTTGCTCAACTCGCCTACAAGCAGACCTGTAAGAAGTGGAGTGAGCGTACCAGTAAGAGAGTTTAGCGTGCCGCCAATCTGCAGCAACTGGTTGCCTCTATTACCACCGCCACCAAGAAGGTTAAGCATTGGGTTTACAACAGTATTAAGCATACAAACGCAGAAACCGCAGATGAATGCTCCGAGAAGGTAGATGAACAGGTTTAGCATAACTGGCTGTTCCTTGATTGTTGTAACAACAGTTTCTGCACCCATTGTACTTGAAAGATACTGTACGAATAGACCGATAACGCCGACAGCAAGTGCTATCAAGGCAGTCTTCTTGTAGCCATACTTTACAAGCATCTTACCTGCTGGAATACCCATGAACAAGTATGCCGCAAAATTCATCATGTTACCCATCATGCCAGCCCAGTTGTATGTGTAACTCCAAAGGTTACCGAATGGGGCTGCCATATTAGTGACGAATGAAATCATCGCAAAGATGAAGCACATTGTAATTATGGCAATCATGTTGCCGTTTTTATTCTGGCTCATTTTTGTAAATAGTTACTGAATAAAATTTATTAATTATTGATAATTAGACTTTTACTTTATACTAAACTTGTACACAGTCTTCTGTGTGTACTTCTCGCCCGGCTTCAATACGGTTGAAGGGAAGTATGGGCGGTTTGGAGAGTCTGGGAAGTGCTGGCACTCAAAGCAGATACCGCTACGGCGTGGGAATGTTGCACCATGCTGGCCTGCGTAGCCAGTTGCCCAGTTGTCTGAATAAACCTGAACGCCCGGTTCGGTTGTATATGTCTCGAGGATTCTGCCCGAAACTGGCTCGTACAGTCTTGCTGCAAGCGACAGTTCGCCAACCTCTCTCTTGTTAAGCACGAAGCAATGGTCGTAGCCTGAGCCGTTCTTAATCTGCTCGTCCTCGGCATCGATGTCCTTGCCGATTGGCTTTGGCATACGGAAGTCGAACGGAGTATCGTTAACCTTCAGAATCTCGCCTGTAGGAATGCATGTGTCGTCGATAGGAATGAAGAAGTCTGCATTCATTTCCAGAATCTGATCGTCGATAGTAGGGGTTGGGTTTGCAATTCCCTGAAGAGAGAAGAATGCGTGATGGGTCAGGTTTATGATAGTCTTTTTGTTTGTCGTAGCAAGATATTCGATAACAAGTTCATTATCATCTGTCCAGTTGAATTCAACCGAGATTTTAACCTCTCCGGTGAATCCCTCGTGACCGTATGGTAGTTTGATGTTGAGTACAAGAGTCTGGTCGCCAACCATATATGCGTCCCAAACCTGTGCATGCAGTCCTGTTGGTCCGCCATGAAGTGCGTTAGGACCGTTGTTGATAGCCAGCTGATACTCCTTGCCGCCGATTGTGAATCTGCCCTTGCAGATACGGTTGCCGAATCGGCCGATGAGTGTAGACAAGTATGGCTCTGGCGAGTTAATTACGTCGTCGATGTTATCGTGTCCCTGAATAACGTTTGCAAGTTTTCCGTTTTTGTCCGGAACCATTATAGATACGATAGCACCGCCATAGTTTGTTATGGCTACTTCATTCTTGTATGCATTTCTCAAAATGAACAAGTCAGTTTTCTTACCATTGATTTCCTTTTGGAAATTCTCCCTCTTTAGACCAGAGACATTTCCCTCAAATGTATTTGACATGGCAATTATATTTAATAAGTTTATAATATTTGTTTAATGCAAAGTAAAGTAAAAAATATTAAAAACGCAACACTTTCTTTGATAAAAGTATTGCGTTTTTGGCATAAATCTCATTTTGCGCAGGTTCTCTGCCAAAGATTATTTCAAGAACGACAGTAAATCGGCTACGATGAAACTGCTTCCGCCCACGAAAACCAAGTCGTTTTGCGATGCGTCGTGCAAGGCTGCCTCGTATGCCTGCCGAACGGTAGGGTAGGCGTCGCCTTCGAGTCCGTACCCGGCAGCCTTTGCCTTGAAGTCGCGGCAAGGCATGGCGCGCTTTACGCTTGCCTGAGTGAAGTAGTAAACGGCATGCTTTGGCATCATGCTAAGGACTGTGCTTATGTCCTTGTCGTTGACCATTCCCATAACGATGCGCAGGTTGTCGTACTCCTGAAGTTCGAGTTGCTTTACGATGTACTGGATTCCGCCAACGTTGTGGCCGGTGTCGCATATTACCTTAGGCTTGTCGGAGAGTTTCTGCCATCTGCCCATCAGGCCTGTGTTTTTGCAGACCGATGCAAAGCCGTCTGCCACGTTCTGACGGGTTATTCGGTAGCCTTTGCCTATGAGTTGTTTCAGAGCCTCGATTATTGTGCGCGTGTTCTTGGTCTGGCACAATCCTCCAAGTTCGGCAGTTATAAGTCCGAAAGTCTTTGTCTGATAGTCGAATCCGCCTTTTGCCAGAAGACATTCGCCCATAACTTCGTCCTGCTCTTCGGCAAAGATGATTGGAGCGTTCTGCTCTTCAGCCTTCGAGATGAATACGGGTTTTGTCTCGGGAGTAGTCTCGCCGATAACGACGGGAATGTTAGGTTTGATTATTCCAGCCTTTTCGCTTGCAATCTTGGCAAGAGTGTCGCCAAGGAACTGAACGTGGTCGAAACTGATGTTGGTTATTATGCTCACGTCGGGCGTGATGATGTTGGTGCAGTCGAGCCTTCCGCCCAGACCTACCTCTATGACGGCAACATCGACCTTCTCGTCGGCAAAGAACTTGAAAGCCATAGCCGTTGTGAGTTCGAAGAACGAAGGATGGAGCGGCTCGAAGAACGCTCTTTCGTGCTCAACGAAGTCGATAACGTACTGCTCGCTTATCGGCTTGCCGTTTACCCTTATGCGTTCGCGGAAGTCTACGAGGTGCGGCGACGTGTAAAGTCCAACTTTGTATCCTGCTTCTTGCAGAACCGATGCTATGGTATGCGAACAGGAACCCTTTCCGTTGGTTCCTGCCACATGGATAGTCTTAAAAGAAAGGTGTGGATGAGCAAAATGTTCATCCAGCACCTTTGTATTGTAGAGACCTTCTTTGTAAGCGCCTGCTCCGATGTTCTGGAATAGGGGAGCGCTGTTGAAAAGGTATTCGATAGTCTCTTTATAGTCCATTAGTCGAACAGTTTACGGAATTTTTGGAAGATAGATTCTTTAACCTTTGCGTTAGGCTGGAAACTGTCGCTCTTGAGAGCCTCTTCCATGAACTTCTTTTCCGACTTGTCGAGTGTTTCAGGAATGTAGACCGAAACATTTACGATGATGTCGCCCGTGCCGGTTGTTGTTCCGTAGCTGTTGATGGTTGGCAAGCCCTTTCCTCTGAGGCGCAGAACCTTGCCCGGCTGTGTTCCGGCAGGAATGTCGATTTTTGCCTTTCCGCTGATTGTAGGAATGTCGATTGTTGCGCCGAGCGTAGCCTGCGGAACGCTGAGCAGAAGGTTGTAGACGAGGTCGCTTCCGTCGCGGATGAGTTCGGGATGCGGCTCTTCCTGAATCATAATCTGAAGGTCGCCCGGCACGCCGTTTCGCTTGGCTGCGTTGCCCTTGCCCTGAAGGGTGAGAATCATGCCCTCGCCAACACCCTTAGGGATGTTTGCCTCGACAATCTCCTCGCCAGAGATGACGCCGTCGCCATGACATTGCTTACATTTTGTCTTGATTATCTTGCCTTCGCCGTTACATGTCGGGCAGACCGACTGAGTCTGCATCTGTCCGAAGAAACTGTTTACTGTACGGTATGTTACTCCGCTTCCTTTACATGTTGAGCAAGTCTCGGTCTGTCCGTCTTCCGAGCCAGTTCCGTTACAATGAGGGCAGGTAACGTTCTTTTTTACCTTGAATTTCTTGGTGCATCCGTTAGCCACCTCTTCGAGTGTGAGTTTAACGCGTACGCGGAGGTCGCTGCCTCTTGACGTGCGTGCGCCGCCGCCTCTTCCGAAGCCGCCAAAGCCCGAGTGGCCGCCGAATATGTCGCCGAACATAGAGAAAATGTCGTCCATGTTCATCTCGCTGCTGAAGCCGCCGCCAAAGCCGCCTGCGCCGTTCACGCCCTCTGGTCCGAATTGGTCGTATCTTGCACGTTTGTTCTCATCGCGCAATACATCGTAGGCCTCGGCTGCTTCCTTGAACTTGGCTTCTGCCTCCTTGTCGTCAGGGTTGCGGTCGGGATGGTATTTGATAGCCATCTTCTTGTAGGCCTTCTTTATCTCATCAGCACTTGCATTCTTGTCAACACCAAGTACTTCGTAGTAATCTCTTTTTGCCATTTGTGTATATTGTTAATTACTGACCTACGGCTACTTTGGCGTGACGCAGAACCTTGTCCTTAATCATGTATCCAGTCTGTACGCAGTCTATAACCTTGTTTTTGTTGTCTTCTCCCATACCCGGAACCATGGCTACGGCCTCGTGCAGGTCGGCGTCGAAGTCCTTTCCTACGACCTCCATTTTTGCCACGCCTTCGCTTGCGAGAGCCTTCACGAACTTGTCGATGATAAGTGCCACGCCCTCTTTAACGGCTGCCACGTCCTCTGCCTTCTCCATGTTAGCCATGGCGCGCTCCATGTCGTCCATTACCGGAAGGAAGTTTTTCAGCACTCTGCCGCCGGCTGTATCGATGAGTTCAGCCTTCTCCTTGAGTGTGCGCTTGCGGAAGTTCTCGAACTCAGCCTGCTTGTATAGCATCTGGTTCTTCAGCTCGTCAATCTCGGCCTTTGCTGCCGCAAGTTCAGCCTGAAGTTTTTCCTCTTCTGTAAGAACCTTCTCCTCGGTCTGCTCCTCGGCAGCCGATTCTGGGTTGTTTACTTCATTGTTGGTCTCTTCGGTTAGGGGAGTATCCTTTACTTCCTCTTCTACCTTTACGTTTTCGTTAGATTCCATATATTGTTTTGTTATTTTCGTTTTGAATTGCACTCTGCAAACACTTTGCCAAAGTGGATTTTATGACAAAATTTTCTGCAAAAATACTTATTTTTTGCCGATTTGACAAATTATGTAAAAAAAATGCTATCTTTGCAAACATAATATTATAATATTAAGGTTTATAGATGATAACTATTTCAAATTTGGCCATTCAGTTTGGCAAGCGCGTTCTGTATAAAGATGTTAATGTTAAGTTTACAAATGGTAATATCTATGGTGTTATCGGTGCCAACGGCGCAGGAAAATCTACACTTTTGAAGGCAATATCGGGCGAACTTGAGCCTAACAAGGGAACAGTTACTCTGGGCCCGGGCGAGCGTCTGTCTGTATTGAGTCAGGACCACTTTAAGTTTGATGAGTTTACGGTTCTTGATACCGTGCTTATGGGACATACCGTGCTCTGGCAGATTATGCAGGAGAAGAATGCCCTTTACATGAAGGAGGATTTCAGCGACGAGGACGGAATAAAGGTTGCCGAACTTGAAGAGAAGTTTGCCGAACTCGACGGATACAATGCCGAGAGCGATGCAGCCCAACTTCTTAGCGGTCTTGGCATCAAGGAGGCACTTCACTATAAGTACATGAAGGAACTTAGCGGTAAGGAGAAGGTGCGCGTGATGCTTGCTCAGGCTTTGTTTGGAAATCCTGATAACCTGCTGCTCGACGAGCCTACCAACGACCTCGACCTTGAGACTGTTGTATGGCTTGAGGAGTATCTGGCAAACTTTGAGCATACCGTGCTTGTTGTGAGCCACGACCGTCACTTCCTCGACAGCGTTTGTACCCACACACTTGATATCGACTTCGGAAAGGTTAACCTGTTTGCCGGTAACTACAGCTTCTGGTACGAGAGTTCTCAGTTGGCTCTGCGTCAGGCTCAGAATGCCAAGGCAAAGGCCGAGGAGAAGAAGAAGGAACTTGAGGAGTTTATCCGCCGATTCTCTGCCAACGTTGCAAAGAGCAAGCAGACAACAAGCCGTAAGAAGATGCTCGAGAAACTTAATGTTGAGGAGATTAAGCCGTCGAGCCGTAAGTATCCGGGCATCATCTTCCAGATGGACCGCGAGCCGGGCAACCAGATTCTTGAGGTTAGCGGCTTGAAGTCGGTTACAGAGGACGGAACAGTATTGTTCGACAACGTTAACTTCCAAGTTGAGAAGAACGATAAGATTGTGTTCCTGAGCCGCAATCCGAAGGCTATGACTTCGTTGTTCCAGATTATCAACGGAGAGGAGAAGGCTGCTGCAGGTTCATTCAACTGGGGCGTTACGATAACAACCGCATATCTTCCTGTAGATAATACAAAATACTTCAACTCAACTCTAAACCTTGTTGACTGGCTTAGCCAGTATGGCGAGGGCAACGAGGTTACCATGAAGGGATTCCTTGGCAGAATGTTGTTCAGCGGCGAGGAGATTCTGAAAGAGGTTAACGTGCTTTCGGGAGGTGAGAAGATGCGTTGTATGATTGCCCGTATGCAGTTGAAGAATGCCAACTGTCTGATTCTTGATACTCCAACCAACCACCTCGACCTTGAGAGTATTCAGGCATTTAACAACAACCTGAAGTTGTATAAGGGTAACGTGCTGTTCTCGAGCCACGACCACGAGTTTATCCAGACTGTTGCAAACCGTATCATCGAGCTTACTCCAAACGGTATCATCGACAAGATGATGGATTACGATGACTACATTACCGACGACCACATCAAGGAGCTTCGTGCCAAGATGTACGGCGATACAGAAAACTAACCGATTATTCGGGTATCAATATAAAGCGCAATTCCTATTGGTCTTGCGCTTTTTTTGTGTTCGTTTTGCCAAGCCATAGTCCGAGGGCAAAGCCGAAAATCTTGTCGTCGAGCATAAAATGGGCGTGCTTGTCTTTGCCGTTGTTGGTGTAGCCTATAGGAAAGCAGATGCCGTACATTTCGCCATGAGTATTTGATATGTAGAAGTACATATCGTTTGAATCGTAATGCTCTTGGCATTTGCAGTTCTGCACCTGCTTGTGGTTGAACACGATTGGCGTATTGAAAACCTCGTCGCATCTTGGGTCGGCAAGCGTTTCTTCGGTATGCGTGTATGCGCCTATAGAGTCGGCAGAAGGCACAAACGTGTGTAGCGTGTAGCCTTCTTTTGACTTTGCCACAACTATAAAGTCTTTTCCGATGCCAAACATCATAAACGGCTCGTGGTTTGCCGCTTTTGCCGATAGCTCGAGCGTATAGACGAGGAAAGCGGAGCTGTAGCACTGTTCCACAAGGCAGAAGGCACGGCTGAAGGCGTGTCGGAGCGTGACGCAATGTTGCGTGATGCCGTTGTGGATATTATGCGCGGTGCAGGTATAGAGATTGTTGCTGATGAACAGGAGGGACTGCGTGTGCTTGATATAGTGAATGGGGAAAATGCTACTATGAGTAAGGCACAAAAAAGAGCAGCTGAAACCGCCACGCTCTCAGAAACCTCTGACGCTCCACTGACTGTCGTTTCAACTGCTGATGGTGCAAAGGTACTAAATAATCTTGATGAACTTACAAAACACTATGATAATTTAACAAAAAATAACGCAAAGACATTCTCCGTACAGCAGACGGCGAGGCATACGGCTTTGTTAAGGACGGCAAGATTTATCTTGACCCACGCATAGCAGGCGCACAGACTGCCGTACACGAGTACACCCACCTTTGGCTCGAGCCTTTTCTGATATTGGTAATTATGTGACACGACCCTGTCTATGCCTTGCGAAAATATGGTTGTGCCTTTGGTAATCTTGTCTTTTGCCGAGAGGCTTTGCGAGCAGACTGCAAGCGATAGTAAGAATGTTAATATTATACCCTTCATTTTTTAACTGTAACAACTGTAACTGTAACTCTTTTGTGTTTGTGATGATTTTCTTAATCCTTGTTTTGTAAATTGTAGACAGGAAAAAGAAGCGAGGCAACTTGCTGAAAGTCGCCCTCGCCTTTATATGTGGTTGATAGTCTTTTGCTTATGTTAGCGAGGCTATGGTTTTATCGGACAACAATAGATTTAAATAATAAACTATTTATTTCTCTTTCTTGAAACTCTCTTCTATGAATTTCTTATAGCCATCGCCTTCACTTTGGTATAGCTTCAACAGTTTGTCAAGATTCTTGTTTTTGCCGAGGATATCTTTGTTTGCTGCATACAATTTTACCACTTCGGTTATTCCGCTTGAAAAAGTGTCGATATTCCATCCTTTTTGATGTGAAGCCAATGCGTAGAATGAACAGCCTGCTATATAAGCTAAAAGATAATCGGCATTAGTCATGGTCAAATCCATAGTCTGCTTTCCTATTGTTATATTCACATCAGGTGAAGCCGCAGACCATGTAACGATATATTTCTTTACATTAGGCATACCTTTTGAGTCTAATGTATGTGTCATAAAGAACTTGCAAGCAGCCATAGCGTCAATATTATGTTGATGTGCAGCCTCTGCAGTCTTGAACTCCACAGGGTCAGGGACATATCCATATTTCAAATCTTTCTTGAACACCTCAAGTTTACCGATAGTATTCCACAAGCGTTCCTCCTCACCCTTATGGGCTGTAAGCCATTCAGCATTAGATTTATACTGCACCTTGGCATTTTTCATAGCCACATGGAAGAAACATTCCAATAGTTTCTGACGCTTCAACTCTGAGAAGAATGGCATGATACCATCATCTGTCAGGTCGTAAGCATACGAGAATGGGACAGGAGTGCCAAGGGTATCACGGCATAAAGCAGGAATTACGGTAGTAAATATGTCGTATAACTTACCATACTTAGAAGGCTCAGACTTTAGCACCTCCTTAACTTTGTTCAGGGAAAGGGTGGATAATGGCCCAGAATTAGGAGTGATGTTCTTATTTTCCCATTCTTTCAATGCAGCTTCAAGAGTTCCAACCTTTTCGCCAACCAATAGGGCGTTTATTCCGAAGCATGCTATTGCTTTATAATATTCACCTTCGTCAGCTAAAGTGCGCCCGTAAATAAGGTAACTGCCTTGGTCATGAAGAGTCATACCTTCCTTACGCAAGACACTTGCCTTTTGCGTTTTCTCATCCGTCTGTCCGTAGGCAAACGAAAAGGTGAACAACATAACCAACAAAAGCATACACTTAGCCTTCAAAAGTGAAGGAATAAAAGATAGCGTTTTAAGTGATTTTTTCATTTTTCGACTGTTTTTGTTGCAAAGATAATATATTGTGTAGGTAAAATCGAAAATAGGTAATAAATTTAATAAATATTAACTTTTGTAACGAAAAGAGGGGCGATTCTTCAATAAATCGTCCCTCTCGTTTATGTTATTCTGTTTGTTTTATTACCAAGCGAACAACTTTGGATAGCCAGTCATAATCTCGTTTACCTGAGCACGAACCTTTGCGATTACAGCCTCGTCTTCTGGAGCGTTGAGGACAGTCTCAATCATGTTTGCAATCTCGACCATAAGATCTTCCTTAGCACCACGGGTTGTGATGGCAGGAGTTCCGAGACGGATACCTGAAGTCTGGAATGCAGAACGGCTGTCGAATGGAACCATGTTCTTGTTTGCTGTAATGTCGGCAGCAACAAGAGCCTTCTCTGCAACCTTACCAGTCAAATCTGGGTACTTAGAACGAAGGTCTACGAGCATAGAGTGGTTGTCAGTACCGCCAGATACGATGTTGAAGCCTCTCTCCATAAGAGCGTTAGCAAGAACAGAAGCGTTCTTCTTTACCTGCTCCTGATAAACCTTGAACGATGGGTCGAGAGCCTCGCCGAAGGCAACAGCCTTGGCTGCGATAACGTGTTCAAGCGGACCGCCCTGCTGTCCCGGGAATACGGCTGAGTTAAGGAGTTGGCTCATCATCTTAACCTCGCCCTTTGGAGTCTTCAAGCCCCAAGGGTTCTCGAAGTCCTTGCCAAGAAGGATGATACCGCCACGAGGACCGCGAAGAGTCTTGTGAGTAGTAGATGTTACGATGTGAGCGTACTTGACAGGGTTGTCGAGCAAGCCAGCTGCGATAAGACCGGCTGGGTGAGCCATGTCAATCATAAGAAGTGCGCCAACCTCGTCGGCAATAGCGCGCATACG
Source organism: Bacteroides sp. Ga6A2 (assembly GCF_000702225.1). Classification (NCBI taxonomy): domain Bacteria; kingdom Pseudomonadati; phylum Bacteroidota; class Bacteroidia; order Bacteroidales; family Bacteroidaceae; genus Bacteroides; species Bacteroides sp. Ga6A2. The sequence continues at coordinate 136,466 of NZ_KL370872.1, forward strand.
CTTGTAGTCCCACTCGCGGCTGTAAGCAGAGCCACCGCCGATGATGAGCTTTGGCTTGTGCTCCTTAGCGAGCTTCTCCATGTTGTCGTAGTCAACGCGACCAGTCTCCTTGTTAAGGTCGTAGCCGATGGCGTTGTATAGGATACCAGAAGTATTTACGGCAGAACCGTGAGAAAGGTGGCCACCGTGGTCGAGGTTAAGACCCATGAATGTGTTGCCCGGTTTAAGAACGGTAAGCAGTACGGCTGCGTTAGCCTGTGCGCCAGAGTGTGGCTGTACGTTGGCATATTCAGCACCGAACAGTTTCTTTACTCGTTCAATAGCGAGAGTCTCGCTCTCGTCTACAACCTGACAACCTCCGTAGTAACGCTTGCCCGGATAACCTTCTGCATACTTGTTTGTAAGAACAGAACCCATGGCTTCCATAACTTGGTCGCTAACAAAGTTCTCAGAAGCAATCAGCTCAATACCTTTAAGCTGACGCTGCTTTTCTCTCGCGATGATGTCGAAAATGACTTCGTCTCTTTTCATTTGTTGTTTTATAATTAGTTGTAATTTCTAAAATTCGCGTACAAAATTAGTCATAATTTGTGGTTTCGCCAACATATTTAAAGTAAAATATGTTTTTATCTTACATATATTTGCAAAACCGCCGCTATTTCCTTTTGTTTTTCTGGACGCTCCACCCAAATTTGCCTATTTTCTCGCCAAGTTTGTAGTAGCCTCCGTGAAGGTAGACGAGCGGATTGCTCAGCGCCAAGTCCCAATGCTGGGCGGCATCCATGTACTTCTCGTCGGCCTTGATGTTAACCACGTCGGCTATGAACATATCGTGCGAGCCGAGGCGGATTATCTCCTTTACCTTGCATTCTATGCAAAGTGGCGACTCCTCGATGTACGGGGCGCGTACAACCTTGCTCTTGCCAAGTGTGAGCCCCATCTCCCTGAACTTGTCGTAGTTCTTGCCCGAGCGTACTCCGCACCAGTCGGTAGCCCTTGCCATGTCCTCGGTTGTGAGGTTTATAACGAACTCCATGTTCTTTTTGATGATGGGGTAGGAATGCCGTTCGGGGCGTACCGATATATAGCACATTGCCGGGTTGGTACATATAGTTCCAGCCCAAGCAATGGTTATGGCGTTGTACTCGTCGGGAGTGCTTCCGCAGGTTATTAGTAATGCCGGCAAAGGGTATATGAGTGTTCCCGGCTTCCAGTCCTGCTTCATTATTTAAGTTTGATGCTGCGCAGGTCGAAAGCCTTTTCGCAATACTTGCACTTGAGTATTCCGTGAGCCTTGTCTATCACGTTGAATACGGTTGGCATAGGCTCGTTGTTTGTTATGCACTTAGGGTTTCCGCACTTTATGATGTTGTGGATTTCCTCGGGCATCGAAGCCGTCTTCTTCTCGGTAACCTCGTAGTTCTTGATGATGTTCAGGACCACGTTAGGCGCAACGAGCGAGAGGCGGTTTATCTCCTCATCGGTAAAGAACTTGCCTGCAACCTTAATGAGGCTCTTCTTGCCCATTTTCTTGCTGGCAAGGTTGAAGCCTATTGTAACGGCGTTCTCCATCTTGTCAAGCCCCAGAAGGCTCACGATGGTAAATAGTTTTTCGGAAGGTATGTGGTCGATGACTGTTCCGTTTTCGATGGCAGCCACTTCTAATTCTTTCTTCATTTTGCTGAATGTTTTAAAAGGGTTATCCGATAATTGTCTTGTCGTTCTTTACGTCGTCGAGGGTTATGCCCAGCGCGTCGCAGATGAGCGCCTCGCGTGCAAACAAGCCGTTGCGTGCCTGCTGGAAGTAGTATGCGTGAGGCGTTGTGTCTACATCCTGCGCAATCTCGTTTACGCGAGGAAGCGGATGCAGAATCTTCATGTTAGGTCGGGCCTTTCCGAGCATATCGGCCTTGAGGATGTAGGCATCTTTTACGCGTTCGTATTCCATGAGGTCGCTGAAGCGTTCTTTCTGAACTCGCGTCATGTACAGGATGTCGGCATCGGCAATAGTGTCTTCGTTAAAGTCCTGATGCTCTATGTACTTTATGCCGTGTGCGTTGCAGTATTCCTTGTATTCGTCGGGCATACGTAGTTCGTTTGGCGCGATGAAGTGGAAGGTAGGGTTGAAGTGTCGCATAGCCATCAGAAGCGAGTGTACCGTGCGTCCGTATTTGAGGTCGCCAACCATGTAGATGTTAAGGTTGTCGAGAGTCTTCTGCGTGTCGTAAATAGTGTAGAGGTCGAGCATGGTTTGTGAAGGGTGCTGGTTTGCTCCGTCGCCTGCGTTGATGATTGGCACCGGTGCAACCTCGCTTGCGTATCTGGCTGCTCCCTCAAGATAGTGTCTCATGCATATTACATCGGCATAGTTGCTCACCATCATGATGGTATCTTTCAGAGTCTCGCCCTTTGTTCCGCTTGTGATTTTAGGGTCGGCAAAGCCAATTACCTTTGCGCCCAGACGGTTGGCGGCAGTCTCGAAACTGAGACGTGTGCGTGTTGAAGGTTCGAAGAACAAAGTTGCCACCACCTTGCCTTTGAGCAGTTCGCGGTTGGGGTGCATTTCAAACTCGTGCGCCATGTTGAGCAGATACATAATCTTTTCTCTTGTATGGTTCGCAATGGTTACCAAACTTCTATTTTCCATCACTTGTGTTATTGTTATTTTTTGTTTTCTGTTGATTCTAATTTTTTCAAAGCCCTGTCGAACATTATCTCCTTGATGGAGTGGTTAGGCGTTACGACATTGAGGTCTACGTTGCCCTTTATTCCCATTTTGCTGCCGTCGCTCTTATGTTGCCATATCAGATAGTCGGCGGTATCTTTTAGTACCGGCATCTGGTCGCAATAGCGCGCTATCATCAGTTTGTAGTTTGGGAAATGCCCTTGTATGCAGTCGTGGTAGAATGCCCAGAGAGTGTAAATTATAGGCTTTCTGCCGTATGCCACCTCGAGCGAGTCCATGAATATCTGTAGGCTGTCTCTGAATTCCTGCGGCTTTAGGTTGTTGCGCGTCTCGACGTCTACGATAGGGACTATGTCGATGTCGCTCGGCGCAACCATAGAGCGGAAGTTGCGGAACTGGAGCACGGGCGATACCGTTGGTATGAAGTAGTGATAACTGCCCGTGATGAATCCCACGCGATGTGCGTTCATCATGTTGTAGTGGTACATCTCGTCGCGGATGTCCGTTCCCTCGCTCGCCTTGATGTAAACGAAGCCGATGTCGAGGTCGTTGGCAAGTTCGTCCCAGTCGATGACACCCTGATAGTGCGACAGGTCGATGCCGTTGTTCATGTTGTGTGTAGCCGAAGCCGGCACTTGCTTGTTGTCGTTGCCGCATGCCGTCATGGTTAAGACGGCAGCCGCCAGTAGTGCGTATAGTGGTTTTCTCAGAGTCATTACTGCTCCACTTTCTTCATGTTAAACTCTGTAATTTTTCCGTTTGTGTCTATTCGGGCTATGACCGTAAACTTCTTCTCGCCCGATTTGTTGCGGTCGCTGCTCTCTTTCTTCTGCGTGAGCGTGAAGTTGGTGTAGTAGCCACATTCTTCCTTGCCCTCGACAAACTGTTTTGTGATGATGAAGCCGTTCATGTCGTATGACAGTTTGCTTACATCTGATGTGTTTACCTTGCGCATGAATGTAACCACGTCGTTCTCGGTAGCGTCGGGCTTGTTGAGGAAACTCTTTACAGGCGCGGCTACGGTAGATTTGAGGGTTGCCTCGTCTTTGTTGCAGATGGCATCGAAGAACTTGCGGAAGATGCTCCGAACCTTGCTGCGGTCGGCTGTCTCGACCTTCTTCTTGTTTATGTTGTTGAGTGCGCTCTCAGCCTCTTCGCGATGCTTCTGCTTGCCGATGTACTTGGCAGGAGTGCTCAGATAGCGCAGGTATTCGTCCTCGGTATCGTTGAGCGATGCCTTCATCCATGCCAGAGAGTCGATTTTTGCCTGTGCGCTTGGCACGAGGTCGTCGTGCGGATGGGTGTCGATGAACTGCATGAAGTCCTCGGCCGAACTTGACTCGGCAATTTTCTGCCAGTCCTTCTTGCTCTTTATGAGTTTCTGGTTCATCTCGTAAATCTTGTTGCGGTGTGCTCCGTTAGGGAACTCGTCGAGATATTGCTTTATGTTTGCCTCGCAAGGATTCTTTATAACCTGAGAGTATATTTCCTCCTCGTGCTTTGCCGCCGTGTAGTTTGAGTAGACCTTGAATCCCACGATGCCTGCGATGATTAGCGATGATACGCAAATCCATGCCACGGCGTGGCTCTTCTTCTTTGGTTTTTCTGTTTCTTCTGCCTTTTCTTCAGGCTTCTGTTCAGGGTGGGCGGCAGGCTGTGCCTTGTCTGCTGGTTGTGGCGATGCGGCTGTTTCGGGTGCGACGGTGTTTGTAGGAGTTGTATCTTCTGTCTCTGCCGAAGGAGTATCGGCTGGTTTTTCATCGTCGGTTACTGTTTCCGAAGGCTCTTCGGCAGGTTGTTGCGAAGGTGTCTCGGCTTGTGTCTCTTGGGTTGCAGCATTGCTTTCGGTAGAGAATGATATCTCTTTGCTGCTGAAATCGTTATTGCAGGCTGTGTTTTCGGTAGCGGCTGATTCTTCGGCATCTTTTTCGGTAGCCTCTTCTGCCAGAGCCGTCTCGGTCATCTGGTTTGCCACGGCTGCTGCCTGAAGTGCTGCTGCCTCTTCTTCCTCAGCCACCTTCTGCGCCGCTATTGCCGCCTGAATCTTTCGGTTGTCGTTTTCTTCCTGCTTGTTGTCGGCAGTCTTTTCGGCAACGCCTGTTTCGGGCGCATTAAACGTAATCACCTTGTCATCATCGCCGTTAAGGCTTCGTCCGCACTTAATACATGTCTTGTATTGCTTTATGTTATACGAACCACAAAACGAACATAACTCTAAGTTGTGTTCTATCCGGCATCCGCAATTCGGACAGCTTGGAGCGTGGGTAGAGACATCGTGTCCACACTCGGGGCATTTAATCATCGACATTGTTGGTATGAAGTTTGTTTAACTATGCAAATATAATGCAAACAAAAGACAAATCAAAATTATGTGCTGTTTATTTTTTCGTAAAATTGCTTTGGAATGGGGTTGCTGCGCCGGATTTTGGCAAATGGTATTTTTTTTGCTCGGAATTTGTTCGGGATTTGTTCGGGATGCGTGCAAAAAAGTATTATTTTTGCGGCATTGTTAAAAAATCTAAAAAAAGTTTGAGGCTATGATATATTCAATTATTGGCAGCGGGGCGATAGGGGCGTATTACGGCGCAAAACTCGCCAAGGCCGGAAAGGATGTGCATTTCTTGTTCCATCGCGACTACGACGATGTTGTTGCAGGCGGATTGCAGGTTGACTCGTGCGACGGCAGTTTTCATCTTGATAACGTAAATGCCTACGATTCGGCAGACAAGATGCCAAAGAGCGATGTGGTGCTGGTGTGTCTGAAATCGGTAAACAACAGTCTGCTTGCCGACTTGCTGCCTCCGCTTCTGCATGACAATACGCTGGTGGTGCTTATTGAGAACGGCATAGGCGTGGAGGCCGATGTGCAGAAGATGTTCCCGGATGTGCAGCTTGCCGCCGGACTGGCTTTCATCTGCTCGGCAAAGACCGAGCCGGCAAGGGTTAACCACCAGTGCTATGGCTACATAAACATTGGCAACTACTCGTGCCGCGATGCCGCGCTTGTGCAGAGGGTTGTTGCCGACTTTAACGAGGCTGGCGTGAAGGCTACCGAGGTTGAGTATAACGAGGCACGATGGAAGAAGGCGGTATGGAACATGCCTTTCAACGGATTGACGGTGGTGATGAACACGCAGACCGATCGTTTGCTTGCCAACCCATCTACCCGATGTCTTGTAAAGGACCTGATGATGGAGGTTGTGCGTGCAGCACAGGCCTGCGGAGTGAAGAATATTGGCGAGGACTTTGCCGACAAGATGATACAGAACACTCTCGACATGACGCCTTACTCGCCGTCGATGAAGCTCGACTACGATTTTGGCCGTCCGATGGAGGTGTATTATCTCTACACCCGTCCGATTGAGGAGGCCCGCAAGGCTGGCTACGAAATGACGAAGTTGCAGATGCTGGAGCAGCAGCTTAGGTTCTGCGATGCAAGGTGATGCTTGAGTGGGATTGCCTTTTAGAGAAAAAGGTTACAGTTACAGTTGTTACAGTTCTTTTTTGCGAGGTATGATATTTTTTTAGAATATAGTCTTTAATTAGTATATATATAATAATTATAATATATATTATATATAATATATATTATAAAATATAAATAGTTATATATTGATAGTAGATTTATAGTAAATTTAGAGTAGAGTTATACCCCCCTTAAAACTAACTGTAACCACTGTAACTGTAACGTTTATTATTGCTAAGTGCTTGATTGATTGTAAGATAAATTGCCTTAATAATATTCTTTACAAGGCTTGTGTTTAGTTTGGCTATGCCGAAGAGGTTGGATTTAGGCAGTATTGAAGTGTGCTAAAATGTGCCTGAGAATAGCCCCAGATGCTTTATGACTGGCAGTATGTGTATTGGTTGTTTGCTGATAATTGCCGTTTGGGATGCCTAAAAATGCAGTCGTTTTTGCTTGGGTTTTGTTAGGTGTCAGGAGAGGAAAGAGTGTAACTCTGAATGCTACATGGCTTTTGATAATGTGGTGGTTATTAGGGTGTTTGCTGCATGTGGCTATGTTTTTTTTGAAGGCTGGGTAGGCTTTTAAGGTTTTGAAAACACTATGTAAAGTGAGGAGAAGGAGAACGAGCCAACGGCAGAAGAAAGCACCGATGCAACAGAAAAAGAAGCACAAGCCGAGCCGAACACAGCTCGTAGTGAGGCGGAACAGGCTAATACCGCAAGCAGAGGAGCAGGAGGCTGCAAACGAAACTGCGAACGAAGCAGAGCAGCGCGATGCTGTAAACAAGCAGCACCGGGGAGCGCAAGGAAAGCGAAATAATGGCGGTGTTGACTTTGAGAATGGCGACAAAATTTAAAAGTTACTATTCGTAAGAACGAATAAAAAGACAAGCCGAACGTGAGGGCGGCCGCATCCTCATACTGCCTTCTGGTAATTCGGAAGAGGCTGGTGGCCTTTCCAGCCGTACGCAAGACTTGTCTTCTGAGGGCAAAGATACGAACGTTTCTGAGAACGAGAAAGAAAAGGGTAAGAAAAAGCAAAGAAGGCAAAGACTATAGGCTTTAGTGGGTTTGTAGCGAAAGGCGAATTGTGGGACAAGGGTGTGCCTATGTGCATTTTCCATTCGCTTGAAAAAGCCAAGGAATATGTGGAGAAGAAGCGCAAGCTTGATGCAGCAAACGCTGAATACCAGAAGAAGGCTGCCGAAAAGGCAGATGTAGAGAAACCGAAGCTGAGAAGGAACGCAAGAGATATGGTGGTTCTACCGACGGAAAGACCCGATGCAGGCCGCCAACATAGCAAAGGTTCTTAGCGAAATTTTGTTAGGTAATGATTGTTGATTGGGGCGTTGCAATCTTCTATCTTCTTGTGGCTGAGAGGATTGAATAGGGTAGCGTTACAACGTTACAGTTACAGTTCGTTTTTTTGAAGGGTATGATATCTTGGTATGCTCTTGCAAACGAACAACTGCCTTGTTCTTGTTAAGATATGGGTTTATCGAAATCTGAACATGTCTCTTTTTGGGGAGAAGAGATGTTAAGCGCGCCTTTTCGATATTGGCGGCAGAATGAAAATGTTTGCGGCGTTACAACGTTACAGTTACAGTTCGTTTTTTTGAGGGGTATGATATCTTGGTATGCTCTTGCAAACGAACAACTGCCTTGTTCTTGTTAAGATATGGGCTTATCGAAATCTGAACAAGTTTCTTATCCATGAGAAGTAATTGCTTTTTCCGTTGAGCGAGTCGAGGGCATATTGGGCATCTTTGTTGCCTTGCTCGGCTGCTTTGGCGTACCATTCTCTTGCTTTTGCCTTATCTTTGTTTATGCCAACGCCAAAGAAGTAGCATCTGCCAAGTTGCAGCTGTGCAAGGTCGAAGCCTTGCTCGGCGGATAGGGTATACAGCTCGACCGCCTTTCTGTAGAATTGTCTTACGCCTATGCCTTTGTGGTAGCAGTAGCCCAAGTGATAAAGAGCCTCGGCATGGTTTTGCTCGGCAGCCTTGGTGCACCAGTCTATGGACTTTGCGTAATTCTTTTTTACGCCGTCGCCGTTGTGATATGACAGGGCAAGGTAATATTGTGCGTCGGCATAGCCTTGCTTGGCAGACAATGTGTATAGTTCTATGGCTTTCTTCTTGTCCTTGTTTATGCCAATTCCGAAGTCGTAGTGTAATGCCAGCATGTACTGGCCATTAGCGTTGTTCTGTTCGGCAGCCTTGTTGTACCATTCTATTGCCAGACTGATGTCTTTCTTAACGCCCATGCCATTTTCGTAAAATGCGCCCAATTTTGTTTGTGAGTCGGCATTGCCCAGTTCGGCAGCTATCTTTAACAGCTCGAAGGCATTCTGTAGGTTCTGCTTTAAGCCTGTGCCGTTTTGGTAGCATGCTGCCAGTCTGTATAGTGCATTGGTATTGTCGTGCTCCGAAGCCTTGACGTACCATTCTACAGCCTTCTCGTAGTCTTGCTCAACGCCTGTGCCGTTTTCGTAGCAGTAGCCGATATTGAATTGTGCCTCGTCATCGCCTTGCTCTGCAGCCTTTTTGTACCATTCTGCCGCTTTGCCATAGTCTTGCTCAACGCCATAGTTTGCGTAATAATAGAGAGTGCCTAAGCACAGTTGAGCTTTTGAGTACCCTCGGCGTGCAGCTTCGGTGTATAGTTCTACGGCCTTCTCGTAGTCTTGTTCAATGCCTTCGCCTTTTTCGTAATAGCGTGCAAGATTGTATGGTGCGTATTCGTTTCCTTGCTTGGATGCCTTGGTGTATAGTTCAATTGCCTTTTCGTGGTTTTGTTCAACGCCTTCGCCCGTCTCGAAGCAGATGCCCAATAGGTTTTGCGCGTTGTCGTGCCCCATGTCGGCTGCCTTCTGCAAGTATTCTATGGCTTTGTCAAGGTCGCGTTCGGTATTGTCGTCGCCACAGTAGTATCTTGCTCCGAGCTGATAAAGATATGTGGCTTTGTCGTTATTTTCCATAAGTGATAAAATGTTGATGATATTGATGTTATATGCTTCTCCAATTTAAATTGAATGTCTTTTTTTGAATCATGACGTGCAGACGTGATGCTGCGATTTTGTCATTTTTCTCTGATGGAGTTTTATTCTATGATACAAAAGAACAAAAAAATTAAATATAACACAACCTTTCGCCTTGCTTTTTTGAACGAAAAACGTGCTGCCTGCTTGGAGTAGGGCAGCACGTTTGGAGTAAGTTATCTGAATATATTCTTGATAGCTGAGATGATACTTCCGAAGAAGCCTTTTCCTGATTCTGTATTCTGATGATTGTTAGCGACGGCTTGTCTGCTAACCTCGTTATTTGCTGCAGATGCGGTAGGCTTGGTTGGCTTGGCAGATTTTTGCGGGTAGACTTTTGTAATGTCGAAATCAAGGTCGACCAGCATATTACAAACTTGCTTTTTGGCTTCGGGGTGTCCCTGCTCGGAAGCTTTCTTGAACAATTTGAATGCTTCTTCTAAGTTGCGGTCAACGCCGTCGCCGCTATAATACATACAGCCAAGAGCGTATTGTGCGTCGGCATTTTCCTGCTCTGCGGCTTTGTTAAACCATTCTATCGCTTTTGCTGAGTCGCGCTCTGTGCCGTTGCCGTCGTGGTAGCATGCTCCCAATACGTATTGTGCGTCGGCAAATCCTTGTTCTGCCGATTTTTTGTGCCACTCAAATGCTTTCTTTTCGTCTTTCTCTACTCCGTTGCCAGCGTCGTAGAACAAACCTAAGAAATATTGAGCCTCGTCGTGTCCTTGCTCTGCCGCTTTTGTAAGCATCTCGATGGATTTCTGCATGTCTTTCTCTACCACCTCGCCCGAGGCGTAGCATTTTGATATGCAGAATTGAGCTTCGGCATGTCCCATCTCGGCTGCTTGCTTAATCCACTCTATGGCTTGCTTGTGGTCATCTTCGCCCTTTTCGCCGTTGTGGTATGCCTGAGCTAATGTCATGCCTAAAAGACAAAGCTTTTGTGCTTGCTGAAGGCCTTCGTTCTCCTTGGCTTTTTCAGCAAAGTTGTTGCCTCCTCTAAGGTGATAGATTTCGCTGTTGTTGCGAATCTCTTCCAACGCAGATTTTGCATTTGGGTTTCCTTGTTGTGCTGACTTTTCAAGCCACTCGACTGCTTTGTTGGCATCTTCTTCTACGCCGTCGCCTTTAAGGTAGCAGAGGGCGAGGTTGTATTGTGCGTTGGCTTCTCCTTGGGTTGCAGCCTTGGTAAGCCATTCTATAGCCTTGGCAAAGTCTTGCTCTACGCCGTTTCCGTTGTGATAGCACAGACCAGTATAGTATTGTCCGGCAACATCGCCGTTCTCTGCTGCCTTTCTGTAATATTCGGCAGCCTTGACTTCGCTCTTCTCAACGCCGCGACCGTTGAAATATAAGATGCCCAAGCGGAACTGGGCGCGTTCGTTTTCCAACAAAGAAGCCTTTGAGTACCATTCGGCAGCTTTCTTGAAATCTTGTTCAACGTCCTTGCCAAATTCGTAGCTTATGCCCAAGTAGAACTGTGCATCGCTTTGTCCTTGTTGTGCTGCTTTTGTAAGCAGTTCGATGGCTTTTGTGTTGTCGGGTTCAACGCCTTGTCCGTTGTGATAGCACAGGGCAAGAAAGAACTGCGCGTCGGCATGTCCCATCTCGGCTGCTTGGCTGAAAAGGTCGAAGGCTTTCCCGAAGTCTTGTTCTGTGCCATTGCCGTTATAATACTGCACCCCAGAGAGGAATAGTTTTTGGGCTGTTTCGTTATTGTCCATAAGTGAAATATGTGTTTATAGAGAAATGTTTTTTCGAGTCGATTTTTTTGAAAGGCAAAAAGTATTATTTTCTGAATGGCGACAGAATGAATCCCATGATTCTTTGACCTATGGATTTTTGTTTTCTCTCGTAGCCTTCTAATAGCTTTTTTGCAAGCGTTATTGCTTTTTCATTTCCTTGTTCGGCAGACATGCATATTAGTTCCATGCCTTTCTTTGGCTCTATTGGTGTGCCGTATCCTTTACAATAACATAGGCCAAGATTGAACTGGGCTTCGTCATCTCCTTGTTCTGCCGATTTTGTAAACCATTCGAGGGCTTTCTGCGGATTGCTTACATTATCGTAGTTGACGTAGCATGCACCTAAGCTGTTTTGTGCTCTTGCATGTCCTTGCTCCGCAGCTTTGGTGTACCATTCTACGGCTTTCTCGTAATCTGTTGGTACGCCTGCGCCATTCTCGTAGCATACTCCCAAACGGAATTGAGCTTCATCGTTGCCTTGTTCGGCTGCCTTTCTGAACCATTCTGCGGCTTCTTTCCGATTCTGACTTGTGCCTGTTGCAAAGAGGTAGCAATTGGCAAGTTTCAGTTGGGCGTTGGCGTTTCCCTGTTCGGCTGGTAGGGTATAATATTCTGCAGCTTTGGCGAAATCTTGTGTTACACCTTCTCCTTCGTAATAGCAGTCGCCTAAGTTTTCCATGGCGCTAATGTGTCCTTGTTCGGCAGCCTTGGTGTATAACTCAACAGCTTTCTTTGTGTCTTGTTCTAAGTATTGTCCGAGTTTATAGCATGAGCCTATCTTGTTCTGTGCTTCGGCATTACCATGTTCTGCCGATTCTATGTACCATTTTAGGGCTTGCTGATAGTCTTTTGGTACGCCATTGCCATTGGCGTGGCATATAGCTAAATTGTATTGTGCTTCGTTGTTGCCGTGTGCTGCTGCTTTTGTGTACCACTCGATAGCCTTCCCGAAGTCTTGAGCTATGCCTTTTCCTTCGTAATAGCAATTTGCTAATTTAAACTGGGCACAATCGTTGTCTTGTTCTGCCGAGGCTTTATAGTACTCAGTAGCCTTTACGAAATCTTGTGGAACGCCATCGCCAGATTCGTACAACGAGGCCAAATTGAACTGCGCAATTGAGTGACCTTTATCTGCGGCTTTCTGATACAAGTCTGCAGCTTTTTTGCGGTCTTGTGCAACGCCGCGTCCATAGTCGTAGCAAACGCCTAAATTGTATTGTGCCTCAAAATCTCCCAGTTCGGCAGCCTTTGTAAAATATTCTACTGCTTTATGATAGTCTTTAGGCATGCTGTCTATGCCTGTGTAATAGGCAAATCCTAACATTAGAAGTTTTGATGTTTCTGCGTTAGTTTCTTTATTTGTATTATTTTCCATAAGTAATTTAAAATTTGTCTGGCAAAAATATAAAAATAAGTCAGATGGTACAAGATGATTTGTGTGTTTTTGAACAGAAGAATAATATAAACCGCCAAATTCTTGTGGGTGTGGAATGGGCTGTTGGGCATTATTATGGCTAAACTCTTCTGAAAAAGCAAAGGATTTTCTTTGATTTTGCAAAAGAAAAGAGATTCATTTGATTTTTTTGGGGGCTGGTGCGAACCAAAAGAATAACGGCTGCCTCATTCGCGATGGGACAGCCGTTATGGTTATGCTGATGATGCCGCTTATCTTACGCCGCCACCGCCATGGCGACCGGAGAATCCGCCTCCGCCGCCTCGTCTCGACGTATGTCCGCCGTGGCCCGACGAGCGTGCTCTGGCGGCAGCCTCGCGTGATGCCTTTCGGGCTGCCGCGCGTGCTGCTCCCGAACTGAAGGTGGAGTGGATTGCCGAGATGGTAATTTTGTCAGCCATCTGATTTGCTATCGCATCCATGTTGAAGTATTCGGGATTTATCTTGCGCATTTCATCTATTACCTTATCGGCAATTCCGAAGAGCGTGGCGTAAACCATGTATTCCTTCCACAAAGCCACCTCGTTTATGCCGCGCTCGTTGAGCAGAGAGAATTCCTTCAGGAATTTCTTCAGTCCGAAAACCTGACGCACCTCGGTCTGGCGGTCTTTGTATTTTGATACCGTAGGGCTTGACGAATGTAGCAGTCCGGCAAACGATTCCATGATGCCGGCGTTGTATTTAGATTCGGTATATTCGCGCAGTTCTATTGGTTCGAGAACAGTATCGTTTCCGGCGGCTTTTCGGAATATCTCGTGAACCTTGCGCAGAAGCAGAGGCGTTTCGTCGGCATTCTGCAAAGGACGTATTACGAACTTTGGAATCTTCTTGCCTACGTTGTTTCTTCGTTGCTCAATGGCTATGCTTCCCATGCTTATGAGCCTTAGGATGCAGGCCGAGAGCAGGTTGTTGTAGTTATTTCGGGAGTAGCGGTAGGCGTTGAGGATATTGTTGGCTTCCTGAAGGTCGCCTCCGAGCGGAATGTCGCGATACCACATCAGATTCTTGAAAGCCTTGCGTCGCGCCAGCCATATACTGATGCCGCCCCAAAGCATCTCAATTATTCCGTAAGTAAAGATTATGATTACGAAGATAACGCCAAGCCAGTCCTCGATTGTCCATTCGGAAAAGTCTTCGGCATAGTCGCTGCCCTCGAAGGCTTGCTCTTTCTTGTGCTCGAAGGTGTCGTTATCTTTAATAGTCGGCTCGAATATTCCCTTGTCGAAGCGCACCATTATGTACAGTCCGCCTTCCTGTCCGAAGGCATAGGTGTTGGTTGCCACTATCTTTCCCTCGCTGAAGACCATGTCGCCAGCAAAGCGGAATCCCCACGCGCCGCTGTTTTCGGTTGTAAACATTACGGAGTCTTCTGACTCGATGGTTAACGTAGCCTTTTCGGGCTTGGGGCTGACCGATGTGTCCATGAACACATGGCGTATGGCATCGGCATCGGGGTGGGCACGCACGAGCCCCGTAACGACATATTCGGTTATGTAGGTGCGTTCGCCCGACGCACCCAGACCCCAGCACAACTCGTATCCGCCCGATTTGGCAACGATGCCGCATTTGCCGGTTTTCCATTCGCGGCTGCGGTTAACGTCCCATTCGCCCACGTTGGTGTATTCCTGCCCGTTCTCATCGGTAACGCGAAGGTCGCGCACCGTGCTTGGCGACATGTATCCCAAACCGATGTAACATTCTGTTCCGTAGTCGTCTATCGTCATGTCGCGTCGTTCGGTAATGAGCGCGTCGCCGTTATGCCTCAGCACCACGCGTATGTCGAGCTTGTGCAGTTGCGGAGCGGCCGTAGCGAAGGCTGATGCAAACAGGAAAATGTAGAGAAAAAGAATACGCAAAGGCATTTTTTAGAATGATTAGATTTTAAGTTTAGCAAAATAGAAGTAAACGGCATAATAAGAGATTATTACGCCGTTTACTGAATCCTTATAAAAAATTATTTTACGATGTAGACTGCGAATGTCTCTGGCGCGATTGTCGTGTCGAGACAGTTGCCGCTTATCGTCATGTTGCTCTCTTTTGTAGAGATTTTGTTTGGCTCGTCGAGCGTGTTCTCAGCCTCGAGATTGTCGCTCTGGAGCGTGATGACGTGTGCGCCTGCAAGCTTCTGCTTCTTGCTCTTTAACTTGAAGTTAACCTTCAGAGGCTGAGGTTCTTTGCTTGTGTTTGCAACCTTCACGATGTAGCTCGATGAAGCCTTGTCGAATACCGCGCTTGCAAACAGACCGTTCTGACCCTCGTTTCCTGCCACAGGCTTGTTGTCCATAGTCAGACTAACAACGTTGCTGCCCTTGTAGTGGCTGTAAAGTTGCTGAACAAGATAACTGCAAGAGCGGAAACTGCGCAGATTGTCGAACCAGATAAGGTCCGGACGCCATTGCCAGCCCTCGACGTGTGCAAACAGCGGAGCGTATGTAGCCATCTCAACCACGTCGGCGTTGCGCTCAAGACCAGTCATGAAGGCAGCCTCGAGTAGCGATGCGTAGAATTGGTTGTACTTCTTGCCCTTGATGTGGCACGCATATTCGCCTGCAAAGACCTTAGGACCTTTGCGGTCGTAGTTGTCGTAGCGGTTGCCCGATTTCAGGAACCAGTCGGCTGGGCGATAGAAATGCTCGTCAACCAAGTCAGCCTTCAGTTTCTTCATCTCTGGCCACAGATAGTCGAACTTCTTTCCTTCAGAATCAGGACCAGACGAGCCTACTATCTTAACCTCGGGATGAGCCTTGCGCAGAGCGTCGATAAACGGCTTTAGGTGAGCAGGGTAGATGTCGCCCCATTGCTCGTTGCCAATACCGATGTATTTCAGGTTGAAAGGCTCTGGGTGTCCCATTTCGGCGCGAAGTTTTCCCCACGTTGTGGTTGTTGCTCCGTTGGCAAACTCTATGAGGTCGAGCGCATCCTGAATGTAAGGCTTCAGTTCCTCAACCGGAGTGTGAACCTTGTCGTTGTTCTGATACTGGCACACCAGTCCGCAACTAAGGATAGGCAGAGGCTCTGCGCCAATCTCCTCGCTCAGAAGGAAGTATTCGTAGAAGCCCAGTCCGTAACTCTGGTAATAGTCGGGGTAGAAGCGATGCTCGAAGGTGTATTGCCAGCGGTTCAGGTTTAGCGGACGGTTCTCAACCGCGCCCACGCTGTTCTTCCAGTTGTAGCGGTCGCCCTCTTCCGTTCCCTCGACTATACATCCGCCCGGAAAGCGGAAAACGCCCGGCTTGAGGTCGGCAAGAGCCTGAGCAAGGTCTTTTCGCATACCGTTCTCGTGCCCCTTCCAAGTGTCTACAGGGAAGAGCGAGATATGGTCTATATCCACCGCCGATGCTCCGGCATGAAGCACGCGCAGGTGAGCCTTGTCTATCGTAGCCTTGCTCTTGATTATAGCCGTGTACTTCTTCCACTCCTTTGAGTCGATGGCAATCTTAGCCTCTTTCTCCTGAATAAACTGAACCTCGCCCATGTTGCTTGGGTCGATAAGTTGGATGCGAATGGTCGCGTCCTTGTCGTCGGTACGTCGAGCCGTGAACGTGATGCGGTATTCCTCGCCCTTTTTCAAACCGATGCCGAAGAATCCGCTGTTCTCCAAACCTGTGCGCTTGTGGCGGTGTCCCACCGGAATAAGGCGCACATAGTTAGGGTTGCGGTCGTATGCCGGATTATCGTTTCGTACCTCGAACTTTCCGAATGCCGTCCAGCCTTGTAGATGGTTTGGGAATTCGAACGAGCGGTTCTTTACCAACTCGGCATACAGACCACCGTCGGCAGCAAAGTTGATGTCCTCGAAGAAGATTCCGTACATAGTCTTCGGAATCGGCGCGCCCAGTTTTTGGGCATTAACGGTAATATTATTCTGCGCCGATGCGCTGATAGCTGTGGCAAAAGCCAAAGTTGTCAATAGTGATTTCATTGATATTACTAATTTTTACTATATTTGCAAAGTCGAATGCAAATATATGCATTTTGCATCAGACTTATGTTTACAAATGTATAAATAAAGTAAAAAATCTAAATTAGTATGAGAAAAATTACTATGTGCTTGCTTGCGGCAGCCGTTGCCGTTATGTCAAGCTGTGGCGGCTCTGGCAGTAAGTCAGCCGGCGCAAGTGGAAACGAAGCAGAAGTTGTGGTAGGTAACGCGGTAGACCTTGGCTTGAGCGTTAAGTGGGCCGACCATAACGTTGGCGCGGCATCGCCCGAGGAGCACGGAGGCTACTTCATGTGGTCTGACATTAAGGGTGACAAGGATGTAAGTGGTCTGAACACCTCTTCCGACAGCATTACCGGCAAGATTGGCAAGGACGTGGCTGCTACAAGATGGGGCGGCAAGTGGAGAATGCCAACCGCTCGTGAGGTTGAGGAGCTGTGTTCTAAGAAATGTTTATGGACATGGACAACCATAAACAGCGTTGCTGGCTATAAGGTTACAGGTCCTAACGGAAACAGCATATTCTTGCCGGCAGCAGGCTGCAAGCAGGGCGAGACAACCGAGAAGGGATTCGGTAAGGAAGGATATTACAGAGCCTCAACCTGCACGGCTAAGGGTAATTCGGAGATTATGTACTTTAAGTCGGGCGTAAACTACAAGAGTTATTTCGCTATGAATGTGGCTATGAGCGTACGTCCTGTTCAGGATTAAGTTTCAGAAAGAATTATTTATCAGAAGATGTCATCATCTTCTTCATCATCGAGACGTTGGAATATGCAGTCGGGCAGAATTTCCAGCGTCTCGCTGTTTATTTTCGACAGATGCCAGACGTAGTGGCATCGCGCGTCGCCGTTGGTCATGTCGAGGGCATCCATCACCTCGTCTATACTTTGCGGATGAGTGATGTGGCACTCGCAGCAGGGCGATGCCAGCAGAACGCCGCCCAGCCACTCAGTCATGGGCAGTTCCTCGCCCAGCGGAAAGTGGTTAACCATCCGTCCTTCCTCGCCTGCAATCTCAACGATATGCCTGCCCAGAGGCTCGTTCTTGCCGGCAATGAACAGTTTGCACGCGGCAATTCTTCTCATTTCTGTTTTTGTGTGTGATTAAAGTTCGTACATATCCGAAGGCACTTTGCGTCTAAGAACCTCGATGCTGATGTCTTTTCCGACGATGAGCCCAATCTCGTACAGGTGTGCGCCGATGCACTTCTCTACGATGGTAGGGTGGTTGTTCTCCTCGCTAAGGTGGCAGAGCCAGACGTGCGACAGCCCTTCGTGATAGTTTTCGGCCAGAGCCTTGGCTGCATCGGTGTTGCATAGATGGCCGTTCTCTCCGCCTATGCGCTCCTTCAGGTATGCCGGATAAGGTCCCATCTCGAGCATGCTGTTGTCGTAGTTCGATTCGAGCACGAGGTAGTTGGCATCTTTTATCATCTGCTCGGCGGTAGGGGTTATATGCCCTATGTCGGTTAGTACGCAGAAGGTCTTGCCTTCGGTTCTGATGCGGTAGCCCACGTTGTCGGTTCCGTCGTGCGGCACTTCGAACGAGCACACGCTAAAGCATCCAATCTCCGTTTCCTGCTCCTTTTCGAGCAGCTTAACGTATTCAGCTTCAATCTTTTCGGTAACGCAATAACTTTTGCGTATGCCTTCGTGTATCTTAGTGGTTGTATATACGGGGATGCGATAGTCGTTGGCAAGATGTGCAACAGCCTTTATATGGTCGGCATGGTCGTGTGTAATCAGAACACCGCGCACGTTGTCGAATTTTAGCTGTGCCTCTTTGAAGTATCTTTTCAGGGCTCTTATGCCCACTCCTGCATCAATCAAAAGGGCATCTTCGCCGTTGCTCAGATAGTAACAGTTACCGCTGCTGCCGCTTCCGAAACTCTTGAATTTCAACATAAGGACAAAAATTTGAGCAAAAATAAATATAAAAATACGAAATGGCAAACATTTGTTATATTTTTGTTTAACTTTGCATAACAAATTTAAAATCAAGATGCACAAGATTATATATTCGTTTGTAACGGTTTTGCTGATGGGATGCATGTGCCTTTCGTCGTGTAAGTCTAAGGAAGATAAAGAGATAGAGGCCCGGAACGATTCCATCAGGGCATGCGCGCAGACATTTGCAGACTCGTTTTTTAACATGCGCTATCGTGCGGCGGTTGAGTATTGCACTCCGCGCTCAAAAAACGTAATTAAGTTTATAGCGTCGAACGTGTCGCAAGACGATTTGGCAACTGTGGCGCAGGACAAGGAGGGCGCAAGCGTGGCAATACAGAGTCTGAAGGTAAATAAAACGGCTGATGCGGCTGAGGTGAGATGTCGCGTAAGCAACTTCCTTAACTGGGACTCGATAGGTGTCGACGGCAGACTTACAAGCCGCAACATAACACTTCAGGTTGTAAAGTCGAACAACAAATGGAAGGTAGACCTTGAAAACTTTCTCGACCAGTTGAGGTGAAATTGACAATTTTTCCTGTGGAATGGAAAACGAAGTGGATACTCGTATGCCAAGTTTCCCAAATGAGATTTAATGTATATTTTTTAGTAATTCGTAAGACTTAAAATAAAAATGAAGCCCAAAAGAAACATCTTTTTTTGTAGTGGAGCGGGAAAATATAAGATGCTTTTTGAATCTCAATCAAAAGCGGATAATTTTATACGTTTTAATAGCCAAGAAATATTGGAAGAAAAAGGCAAGACTCCTATTAGAAGCTATTATTGTGAAATATGTGGTGGGTATCATGTTACTAGTAATTCTTCTAAAATAGTTGGGAAAAAACTTGATCAACGAGACCATTTACATGTTGAACGGTTTTCGGCATACAAAAGAGAACATAAAGAGGTTAAAAGCTTATGTGATTCTTTATCTCAGCGATTGGTTAAAGTTCGAGAGCTTTTGTTCTTTGGAATAATTCATGAAGCAGAAGAATTGTTGGATATTTGTGATTTTGATATTGATGAATTGTCCAATCGGCAGTTTTGTAGAGGAGAAAAATTGACAATGTTAAAGGGACGAGTTGATGCGATGTATAAACTTTTATCTTCAATAAAGAAACTAATAGTTTTGCCAGAACAAGAAAAGGAACGTTTGTTGTCTTCTCCTAATTTGCAGAAGGATTTATATACGTTGAAAATTATTTATTCAAATATTCAGGCAATTCAGCAAATAGACTTGTTGTTGAAAGAAAATGATTTTTTTCTTTGTAATAATAAAATAGACGGAGTTGTAGAAAGAATATGTAAATGTAAGGAACTGTTAGAGTCAATTCAAAGGTTTGGCAAAAGAGAAATGAAAAGTAAATATAATGCTTTAATTCATGAACAAGAGTTATTATTTGAAAAAGTAAGGTCTGGAGGATGCTGTTAAAGAAGGGGAGATTTTGTTCAATTCAGTAAGTTGTGAGCCTCAAAATACGCGAGTTTGTAACTCGCATTGTCGCTCAGCGACAAGAGGTTATGTAAGGATGCAGTATTTGTGCGTTACGGATTTTTTTCAGCGGTGGGAATTCTTGCGTCCCTTCGGTAGCAAGCGACCATAGGTCGAGCGACAAATTCGGCAGAACATACGAACGGCAAATTCGTCTGAACGGTGGGGCGACGCTTTCTGCATTTGTGGTTTGTAAAACTAATCGGCTTGGATATGTCTGAAAAGCATCAGAACGGCAGACCAACGGCAAAGTGGAAGGCAAAGTCGCGCGACAGATTTGGATGTGCGATAGGGAATCGCTTGTAGCCGTCGCGAGGGTCGACAGCCTTTACGCCGCCATCGAATCGGACTATGAAATAATCGAAGTTGAAACGCAGTCCAAGACCATACGAAGCCGCAATCTGCTTGTAGAACTTGTTAAGCCTGAATTCACCGCCCGGCTGGTCGTCGTACTGGCGCACAGTCCAGATGTTTCCGGCATCGATAAATACCGCGCCGTTCACCTTCCAGAACAGGAATGTGCGGTACTCAATGTTCATATCCAGCTTAACGTCGCCGCTCTGGTTGATGAAGTTTATCGTCTTGTCCCTTCCGGCATACGAGCCCGGACCGAGCGTTCTGACCGACCATCCGCGAACCGAGTTTGCGCCACCCGAGAAGTAACGTTTCTCGAACGGAAGAACCGTGGAGTTGCCGTAAGGATAGGCTATTCCGAAGCCGATGTGAACCGCTACGGAGTTCTTCTTGTCTATCACAAAACCCTTGGAGAAGTCGAAGTCGCCCTTCAGAAACTGCGCATAGGCTATGTTGCCCACCTTGTACTGTCCATGCTCGTTCTTGGCTGTCTTGAAGGTTGATGTAACGGCATACAGCAGGTTGCCCGACGACTCTACGTTGAAGCGTATATTGTAGGCGTTTGTGCCGTAAGACGCGTTAGAGTTTGCCATTCCGAGCGAGTTGTAGTTGTATGTGTAGCCCGCCTTGGTGATGAGCAGATTTTCGTAGTTGTATTTCAGAATGGCGTTCTGGTTGCCGAGGCTGTCGATATAGTCGTGCTTGAACTTCTCTGAAATCCACGGCATGTAAACATAGTTCAGGTCGAGCACATCGACCTTGTGCTGCGCCTTTCGGCGGTACTGGTTCCAGCGGTATCGCCATACGGCAGTTGCCACCCTGCGCTTGAATTCGGGGCGGTTTTGCGTGTTGTACTGAAGGCTCAGCTCCGATGTGGCATTCACCCTGCGGCGGAAATCGTTCTTCAGGAAAGGGCAGAGGAACGACGGGAATCGGATTGAAGCCTCAGCGCCAAGTTCGGTATAGTTGTTGTCGCTGTATCCCTCCAGACCGCTGATAGCCTCGTATGCGCCGCGCACTCTTATCTGTAACAGCTCCGAGCCCTTGAACAGGTTGCGGTGCTGGAATGTAACAGCAGATGCCGCTCCAAGGTCGCCTGCCGAGTTTGTTCCCTCAACCTCGAAACTGAACGATTTTGAGCGTCCGTGCGTAAGGTTGATGTAGCAGTCGAGAAGCGTGGAGTCTGCGCTGTTCTCGCGGAAGTTGATGGTCGTATATTTCAGATACTGAAGTCGTCCCATCGACGTGTATGTGCTCTGTACGGCTCTCTCGCGATACGGATATTGCGGTCTGATGTGCGTGTGGCGCGTCAGAACCTTAGGGCGGTATCTCAGTCTGCCTTTCTCGTACAGAACGTTGTAGCCGTTGTATTTTATCGTGTCGATGCGGCGCGGACGCGCGTTGTCAATATCGGCAAGTATATTAACGCTGTTTACCGTATATTTGCGGTGCATGGTAGGTTCCGAACTGTTAGTCTGCTTGTACAGCTTCAAGTTTAAGGTCAGGTCTACCATCTTAGAGCCGCTGCAAGTATCGGCTGTAAACGATATGAATTCCTTGTTAAAGTGATAGTAGCCAGAGTTTTGCAGATGCGTTGCGGCTCTGCTTCGCTCCTGCTCAAGAGTGTTGATGCTGAATACCATTCCCGGTCTGAGCAGAGAGTTTGCCGAGTCGTTGCGCAGCACGCGGGCTACCGCCGTGTCGGGAATGTTGAAGTTAAGGTTGCGCACATAATACAGCTCGCCCGGCTTGAGCAGATACTTAACCTTAATCTTGTGCTTGTTCGTAGTGGTGTCTACATCTACCGATGCGCCCATGTATCCCATGTTCTGCATAACAATCCTGAGGTCGTTGGCAGAACGCTCGGCAAGTTCGGCATCATAGATTACCGGAGCCTCGCCCAGCTTGCGCAGCGTGCGGTTTCTCCACTTTGTTGAGTCGAGTCCCGACATCGAATAGATGTGCAGCGGCACTTTGAAAGTGCTGAACCACGATGCGTTAGGGTTCTGCCTAACATATCCGTGCAGATTGCCTGCCTTTACGTCCTTGCTTTCCGAAACGACGCTTACCTCGTCGAGCAGATGCTCTCCCTCGGGAATGAACTTGGATACCGAGCAAGAACACAGCGTGGCGAGTGCCGAAAGCAAGAAATAGTGGGTTGTCCTACGCATCTTAGAGTAAATAATTTGTTTCGGAGAGCAAAGGTACTTAATTATTTTGATTTGTGAAAATTTTATGTAATTTTGCATGTATTTTAATAACGACAACCCTTCAGACGGCTTCGTCCGTGCGCTTTGCCGATTTTCATTTTGCGCGGCGGCGACCGTTATTTTTATTGGATATGATTAGTAAGAACGACATAAAATTCGTACACTCGCTCGAACTGAAGAAGAAACGCCGCGAAGAGAACGCCTTCGTTGCCGAAGGACCGAAACTTGTTGGCGAACTGATTGGCACATTCAGACTGCGCGCCGTCTATGCCCTTCAGCAATGGATTGAGGCTAATGAGGCATCGCTCAACGGCGTTACAGTTAAGGATGCCACGCAAGACGAGTTGCGCAAGATTAGTTTTCTGGAAACGCCGCAAGAGGTTGTGGCCGTGTTCGAACAGCCCGACTACGATGTTGATGCGCGCAAGACCATAGCCGAAAATCTGTGCATAGCTCTCGATGGCGTGCAGAATCCGGGCAACCTCGGAACAATCGTGCGCCTTGCCGACTGGTTTGGCATCAGCGATGTGTTCTGTTCTGCCGATACTGCCGATATCTTCAACCCAAAGACCGTTCAGGCTACCATGGGCGGAATGGCGCGCGTGCGTGTTCATTATACATCGCTTCCCGAACTTGTTGATTCGCTCGACAACGACGTGCCTGTCTACGGCACTCTGCTCGACGGCGGAAACATCTACACACAAGACCTTCAGCAACGCGGACTTATCGTTATGGGCAACGAGGGCAAGGGGTTAAGCGAGGAGATGCGCAAACGCGTGTCGCACAAACTTTATATCCCGAACTATCCCGAAGGCTCGGAATGTGCCGAGAGCCTAAATGTTGCCATCGCCACTGCCGTTGTGTGTGCTGAGTTTAGAAGAAGAGGGTAAGGTTGGTTTGCGGTTATGGAATTAAGTAAAAAGGTTGTATTTTTTGGTTGTTGCTTTTGCGTGTATATAGGTTTTATCGGGCTCCATAATTGGAATAAAGAGAAGAAAGTAATGGAGCAGGGAGAACCTATTCCTGTGGGGCGTTTTGAGGTTAAGGAGTTTAATAAGGGCAGAAGACGTGCTCATGCAGAAGTTTTCTATAATGGGAAAACTTATAGGGTACATATGAAAAAATCGTATTGTAGTTTTGATTCTATAAAATCGCTCAAGCTATATTACGATGCAGAACATGATTCAATGTTCGAATCGCATGAGGCTGTTTCTGAATATTATTGTACTCTAATTTTTTTTGCCATGCCTTTGGTTCTGATATTCTGCTATATAAGAGAACGAAAGAAATTAAAGAAAGTTGATAAGGAAAAAAAATAGGGTCTTAGAAAAAAAGACCCTAATCATTAAAGACGGCTGCGGAGCTTGAAGTTATCGTGCCTATATGCAACTCACATCTTCATACCGCAAATATACAACAATTCTTTAAAAACAAAAAATATGGCAAGAAAAAATAATAACAAAGCAAGTCGTCGAAAAAACGATGAATCATCGCTGAAAAAAGTCATAATCTGCCTATCTGCCATTTCATTATAAATGCCGAAGAAAGGCTTTCAAAACAGAAGTTTTTCTCGATAATATCCTCTACTATGAAAGAATAAGGAACAAAACATTCAGAATTGCCCCAACTGATAATGCATATTTTTTGTATTTATAATACCTTTGTTCCATGAAAACTCTGAAAGAACTTTATAGAATTGGAAGAGGCCCGTCGAGCAGTCACACGATGGGGCCACAGCATGCGGCAGAGATATTTCTGGAGAGATGTAGCGATGCCGCCAAGTATGTTGTAACGCTTTACGGCAGTCTGGCAGCCACGGGCAAGGGGCACATGACCGACCAAGCCATTGGCGATGTTCTGAAAGGTCACGGACAGCTCGAAATACGCTGGGAACCGCAGACGTTTCTGCCATATCATCCCAACGGAATGCGCTTTCAGGCTTACGACTCGCAGCAGAATCTGCTAAACGACTGGACGGTGTTCAGCGTGGGCGGCGGCGCGCTGTCCGAAGGCAAGGGCTTCGACAAATTCGACGTGGCAGAGACATACGCCTATCCCAATCTGACGGAGATAATGAAATGGTGCTACGACAACGGCCGCAACTACTGGGAATATGTTGAGATGTGCGAGCAGAAGAACATCTGGGACTATCTGGGCGAGGTGTGGAACGCCATGAAGCAGAGCATCTCCAATGGTCTTACTAACGAGGGCGTTCTGCCCGGACCGCTAAAACTGCCTCGCAAGGCGGCAAACTACTACACCAAGGCAACGAGCTACAAGCCGCTGCTTCAGGAACGTTCGCTCATCTATGCCTACGCGCTTGCCGTGAGCGAGGAGAACGCTTCGGGCGGAACGGTGGTTACTGCTCCGACGTGCGGCTCGTGCGGAGTGATGCCGGCGGTGCTCTATCATTTGGAGCAGACGCAGGGCTTCTCGGAGATTCGTATTCTGCGAGCCCTTGCTACCGGCGGACTAATCGGAAACGTTGCCAAGCAGAATGCCTCGATAAGCGGAGCAGAGGTTGGCTGTCAAGGCGAGGTGGGAGTGGCTTGCGCTATGGCTGCCGCGGCTGCCTGTCAGTTGCTGGGCGGTAGTCAGTCGCAGATTGAATATGCCGCCGAGATGGGTTTGGAGCATCATCTTGGAATGACCTGCGACCCGATGTGCGGAATGGTTCAGATTCCGTGCATAGAACGCAACGCCTTTGCCGCCTCTCGCGCGATAGACGTGGCTCAGTTCGCGCTCCAGTCGGACGGACATCATCATGTGTCGTACGACAAGATTGTGAAGGTTATGAAGCAGACGGGGCACGACCTTCCGTCGCTTTACAAGGAAACGAGCCAAGGCGGAATGGCATCGCTCGTTGAGGACATATAGCCAATTTCCTTACATAATACAAAAAAACTCACAAATCCAGATGCGGACTTGTGAGTTTTTTATGTATTTGGCAGGATTTACGCTTCAGCAATAACAACTTTTGCACGCTCAAGAGCTATGTTGATGTTGCTGCAAATGTTGGCGTTGCCAATCTTAGTATCGAAGTGATTCTTGATAAGAACCGACTGAACCTTCTCGTTTACGCCCGAAAGGATAACCTTGATGTTCTCCTTCTTGCTCATAGAGATGAGGTTCTCGAGGTTGTGCAGACCGGTTGAGTCGATGAACGGAACTTTTCTCATTCTGATGATTCGAACCTTTGGACGGTCGTTGCCCAAATCAGCCATCATCTCCTCAAACTTGTTGGCAATTCCGAAGAAGTAAGGACCGTTAATCTCGTAAACCTCAACGCCTTCTGGAACAGCCAAATGCTCCTCGTGAGTATCGGCATCTGTGTCTGCGTTAGGGTCAATCTCATCTGTAATAACCGAAACCTGAGTAGTCTCTGCCATACGGCGCATACAAAGAAGGCACGCAAGAACCAATCCAACTTCAATTGCTACGGTAAGGTCGAAATTTACTGTAAGCAGGAATGTTGCCAAAAGCACGCTTACATCGGACTTTGGATTGTTGAACATCTCGCGGAATGTTCTCCAGCCACTCATGTTGTAAGAAACGATAACCAAAACGCCGGCAAGACAGCTCATCGGGATGTACTTTGCAAGCGGCATCAAGAACAGGAAGATGAGCAGCAAGACAACTGCGTGAACAATTCCGGCAATAGGGGTCTTACCGCCGTTGTTGATGTTGGTCATTGTTCGTGCAATTGCGCCTGTTGCAGGAATACCGCCGATGATAGGACATACGATATTTGCAATACCCTGACCGATAAGCTCCTGATTTGAGTTGTGGCGGTCGCCAATGCAACCGTCGGCAACAGCGGCAGACAAAAGGCTCTCGATTGCGCCGAGTACCGCGATGGTAATGGCAGGCGAGATAAGTTTCTTTATAACCTCCCAGTTGATGGCTGGCAACGCAGCCTCAGGAATTTCAGAACTGATGCTGAAGCGGTCGCCGATGGTCTCGATGCTTGCTCCCATGCCGTTCTGCTTAAGGAAGAATACGGCAGCTGTCATAACAACGATGGCGATGAGCGAGCCCGGAATAACCTTCGAGAACTTAGGAGTAACGGCGATGATGATGATGCTGAGAATTCCAACGGCAGTACACCAAGGGTCAATCGTTGCGAAATTCTGCAAGTAAACGCCCCACTTAGCGATAAAGTCGGCAGGTATTCCGCCTTCGATTGTAAGACCGAACAAATCCTTCACCTGAGTAGTGAAGATTGTAAGCGCGATACCGCTGGTAAAGCCCACAACGATAGGATAAGGAATGTATTTGATTATTGTTCCGAGACGGAAGATACCAAGCAGAAGAAGGAAGATACCAGCCATGAAGGTGGCTATTGCAAGTCCGCTCATTCCGTACTCCTGAATGATTCCGTACACGATTACGATGAACGCGCCGGTAGGACCGCCAATCTGGATTTTCGTTCCACCGAATGCCGAGATAAGGAAACCGGCTACGATGGCGGTTATGATTCCCTTCTCAGGAGTTACTCCCGATGCAATACCGAAGGCGATTGCCAGCGGCAAAGCCACGATACCCACAATGATACCGGCCATGAGGTCGGCCATGAATGTTTGTCTGTTGTAATTGCGCAACGTCGAAAATAAACGTGGCTTAAATACAAAACCTTTCATTTACCCTAATTTAATTTTTTTTGTCTTTAAACACTTATATTATTTCTCTTTTTATCTCTTATCTATCTCCAGTCTTAATTTGCCGCAAAAAATAAAGTGCAAAAATACTTCATAAAATTCAGAAATCCAATTTTTGACTTTGATTTTGGCTCTAAACTGCTGTTTTATTGCTTTATGTTAATTATTGGCGATTGCGCTTTACGCCTCGCACGGCTTCCGATTCGAGCGGATTGTCTGGCCACGAATGCTTTGGGTATCGGCGTTTCAGTTCCTTGCGCACCTCGAAATAAGTGTTTTGCCAAAAGCTGTTTAGGTCTTGCGTTAGCTGAACGGGCTTGAATCCGGGCGAGAGAAGTTCCATAAGCACGGCTCGCTTGCCGTCGTCTATGCGTGGTGTGGAGTCCATCCCGAAACATTCCTGAAGGCGCACGCGGAGGATTGGCAACTCAGCTCCCACGCGATACTCAATCTTTATGCGGCTGCCTGTCGGCACTTTAATGTGGGTAGGTGCAAGTCGCTCTACCTCGGTCTGCTGTTCGTAGGCAAGGAGCGACCACAGAGCCTCGCAGAGGTCTATTTTCTTCAGTTCGGCGGTGGTTGTACTGTTGCCGATATAGAACGGAAGCCACTCGTCGGCTCGCCTTAGAACCGCCTCGGTAGAGAGGTCGGGCAATTGCATCTCGGGATGCCATTCTGCCACTACCGCCACGCGCCGCTGTAGGTTCTGCACCTCGTCCGAGAAGTTGAGCATACTTGTGCCGTACTTCTGCGCGGCGTTGCAGATGGTTTGCTTTATTGCTTCGGAATTTCCGTCGGAAATAGGCTTGGAATCTATCAGCAGACAGCCGATTTTGTATTCGCGTTGTGCCACGATGCAGCCCTGGCGGTTATCCCATGATATATTATCTTTTACTTTAGCAAAACTTTTTAAGTCTTTAATATTCAGTGGAGAAGCAAGAATAATTCTGTTGTTTACGACCTGTGCCACGGCAAGATTGTCGTAGGCCGACAGAGCATCATCCTTGTCTATTACGGCTTTGTCGCCGCACGACAGCATGAATGTGTTGTATTCGCCTTTCAGAGCCATTGCTATGCGTTCGGGATAGGCAGATGCAAGCAACATTCCGGTGGCGTAGATGTCGGGCTCGGCATTGTCTTCCTTCGTCTTGGCGATGTGGCGGTAATGCTCGCTTGCCATCATTATGCGCTGCCATACCTTGCCAGATGCGTTGCCTTTCCGTGCCCTTCGCAAGGCAGAAAGGCGAGTGTTGATGTCGGCATCGGCGGTGGCGGACGAGTTGCGTACAGAAAGAGGGTCGCGCTCCTCGAGAAGGGCAGCGATGTCGGCGGCGAGAGCCTTCATCTCGGGCGTTTCAGCGGTGGCGAGCATCTGCGCAATTCGCGGATGGCATGGCAGAGCCGACATCTTGCGTCCGTGAGCCGTAATCTTGCCGTCATCTGCTATCGCGCCAAGCATTTTCAGTAGTTCGCGCGCCTGCTCAACTTGCTTTACGGGCGGAGTGGTGAGCCAAGCGATGCTTTCGAGCGACTTCTCGCCCCATGCCGTGATGTCGAGCACCATCGGTGTGAGGTCGGCTGTAAGAATCTCCGGCAGGCGGTTCTCGTCCATGCGATGTTCGGTTGCGAGCGACCACAGACGATAGCAAACTCCCGGAGCCGTTCTGCCGGCGCGACCGGTGCGCTGGTTTGCCATATCCAGGCTTATCTGCTTGGTTTTGAGGTGGCTGAGTCCGCTGCGAGGGTCGAACTCCATTGTGCGATGCAGTCCTGAGTCGATGACGATGCGCACGCCCTCGATGGTGAGCGATGTCTCGGCAATCGACGTGGCGAGAACGACCTTGCGCTCGCCCTCGGCACTTGGCGCAATGGCGAGGTTCTGCTCGCGTTGCGAGAGAAGTCCGTAGAGAGGGTAGACGCTCGTTTTTCCGAGCGAGTCGCCAAGCATCTCCTTGCATCTCAGAATCTCGCTTTCGCCCGGTAGAAATGCCAGAATGTCGCCGTTGTGCTCCTTGTGCGCCTGTCTGATGGCGTGGGCTACGGCTTCGGCGGCATTCTGCTCGGTTGCCTCGTCTGTGCTGTGGATGACGTCGACAGGGAACATTCTGCCTTCACTCTCGACGATTGGCGCGCAGAGCGTGCGACTGATGCCCTCGGCATCTATCGTTGCCGACATGATGATGATTTTGAGGTCGGGGCGGATAATCTGTTGAGCCTCGAGCGAAAGGGCAAGGGCGATGTCGGATGCCAAGTTGCGTTCGTGAAACTCGTCGAAGATGATTGCCGAGACGCCTTCGAGCGTTGAGTCGGCAACAATCATTCGGGTTAGGATGCCTTCGGTAAGTACCTCAATACGAGTAGAATCCGACACCTTGTTGTCGAATCTCACGCGGTAGCCAACAGTCTTGCCCACAGGCTCGCCAATCATCTGCGACATTCGTGCGGCTATCTGTCTTGCAGCCAGTCGGCGCGGTTCGAGCATCAGAATCTTGCCATCGTCGGGCAGACCTTGCATAATCGTGAGCGGCAGAACAGTCGACTTTCCAGCTCCCGGAGGGGCGGTAATCACAACGCGACTGTCGGTTTTCAGAATTTCGTTAACCTTGCCGGCTATCTGCATGGCTGGCAGATTATCGGCATATTTTATTGTAATCATCAGTATAATAATCTTTTACAAGTTGAAAATCTCATCGGCACATTTCAGATAATCGTTCGATTCGGGAGGGTCGAAGGCGATGTCGAAAATTCTCATTCCCTTCTGTTTCTGCCTTTTGAGCCGTGCCCAAGTATCGTCGCGCATCGGGTCGAGACGGAAATCGGAGAGGATGAGCAAATCGGCCGTGTTGAAATCGGCTTCTTCCATCTTCTTCACGGCATCCTCGACCGCAGGGGCGATGTCCGAGCCTTTGTGAAAACTTATGCAGAGAAAGTGTACGAGTTTCTTGAAGTCAAGTTCGAGATTGCGGATTGTTATTGTAGAAATGTTCTCTGAAAAATTGATTATGTGGAACGGTCGCTGACGCGCATCGTTCATCTCGGCAATGGCAAGGATTATGCTTTTGCTCATAACCTCGGCATAGCCCATCATGGATGCCGATGTGTCTATGCAGATGATAAAAGGACCTTTGCGTTCGGGCTCTTCGGCCTCGTTGCCTTTCTGGATTGTGCGGTCGAGGCGCGCTCGTTCCTTGCTTGCGTATTCGAAAACCTGCAATTTTTTCTCGCGCATCTTGCGCATAAAAATCGGTTGAAGTTCTTTGTCGATTAAAAACGCATATTCTATTGGCAATAAAGATGTTATATTGCTGCCTTCTACAATTCCGACGATGTCGCTGTGGGTGGCATGGCGAGTTGTCCAGCCGTTTTTAGAGCCCGATTTTGCCGCGTGGTTACGCTTTCTTACTGATTGCTCCCGACCTATTTTTTCGACAATCTCCTTGACCTTGCTGCTCTTCTCGGCATATCGCTTGTACTCGAAAATCTCGTCTATGACCTCTTCCTTCTCGTCGCGCAGAAGATACATCAGCCGCGACAGCTTTCCGCCGCTTCCGATGGCAAATTTCAGTCTGACTTTCTTGTAGATTCGGGCTTGCTCGGCACAGAATTCGTCGCACAGACGGTTTATGTGCTGCATCTGGAAGTTGAACTCCATGTCGTACAAGAGCCGTCGCCATTTCTGCATGAAAATGTTGCGTTGGGTGGCAAATTCGGCTGTACGGATGCGGTATCGTTTCAGGTTTTGCAGATGGAAGTCTATGTTGAATTCCTCAACGTCGTAGAAGCGTACGAAGTTGTAGCGCATCTGCGAAAGGAAGATGAGCATTTCTTGGTCGTTCTTTAACTCACACTGGTTCAGCGTGTTCCACTGCCCGTTATATTTAGAGTAGAGCGATTGCAGCGACTGGCACGTGCGACCGAAATAACTGTCGGCCTGCGACTTTAGTTCCATCTCGGTGGCTATGCCGTTGCTGATGAGCGAGTTCTCGTCTTCTCTCACGCGTCTCATCAGCATGTCGCGATACAGTTCCAGCAGATATTCGTATGCTAATCGTTCGTCAGCCTTGTCCATAATACGTCTGCTGAATTTCCTTTATCTCGTTGTTGTAGTCGGTAATTTCGGTACGCATCTCTTTGAAAGCCTTTCTGAGGGCGCGTTTCTGGCGGTTGTCGATGAACAGACTGCCGTTGATGTAGTCGGCTTCTTCGGCTTCAAGACGCTTGTATTCGTCGAGCAGAAACTGATAATGGTCGATACATTTTCCGATGCGGTTCTCAATGTCCTTGTCGGTATGGTTTAGGTCGAGAGGTTTTGCATCTTGCTCAAGTTCAAGCGGATATGATGTTCCGGAGATGATTACGGAGCGCACGCCCTTGCTTATCTGAATGATGTTGCGAGGGTCGATGTTGAGCAGTTTTGTGCGGTCGTATCGCTTCATGACGTAGGTGTTTGTCATGTTCTTAGGCTTGCTGAAATAGAACATCGTGCTTTCGTTCATCTTCAGAGCCTCGTATTCTGCGGCGTAGATTAGCACCCGGCCGCGTGTTGAGTAGCCGTTAATCTGGTGAAAGAACGAGTTTACCGTCTTTATGCTGTGGTCGGTCATCTCCTTTACACTTGTAAACGAACGCATATCATCTTGAATACGAAGCACTTCCTGACGCAGGCCTTCGAGCCCTATTCCTATTCTCATTCCTTGGTGAATGCCTTTGTTTACAATCTCCTCAATGTCGTCGAGCTGCTCGGGATTGTCCCACAGACAGTACATCATCAGCGAGCAGTCGGCATAATGGATGCTTGTTTCGTTGTTGATGAATGCGGCGGTGCGCATCAGCCCGAAAATCTTCTTCCAACGGCGGTCGGAGATGTAGAGAGGCTGTCGCTCTTCCTCGCGCTCATCGTGCTGGTTGTACTCGTTGATTAGGTTTTTTATGGCATGAATCGTCTGCATTATTCCTGCTGAATAAGCCGTTTTCTTGCTCTGCTCGTGCCATTCGTGATATTCTTCTTCGCTGAAAGACAGAGAGTTGTCTACCTCAGCCTCAATCTGTACGTTGTCGGATGTTATCATGTACTCAAAGCTGCTCGGATCTTCGATAGGGTTCACGAAGTAGCGAATTAGGAATCTGTCCCACAAGGCTTCGAGCCCTTCGCCCTCGGCTGGCAGCTCGTTCGATGCCGAAATCAGAAGTTTCAGCGGCAGCGGAACGGTGTTCTGTCCGTTGCGGAAAATCTTCTCGTTGAGCACCGTAAGAAGCGTGTTCTGAATGCTCGGACCGGCCTTCCAAATCTCGTCGAGGAATACAACATCAGCCTCGGGCAGATAGCCGTCGGTTATGTGCTCGTACTTGTCCTCGTCTTTTAGTCGGGAGATTGAGACAGGACCGAAAATCTCGTCGGGCGTAGAGAAGCGCGACATCAGATACTCGAAGTTCTTTCCGTCTCTGAATGCTTGTTTCATTCTTCTGGCTATCATTGACTTGGCCACTCCGGGGGGGCCCAGAAGAAAGATGCTCTCTCCGGCAACGGCACACAGCAACGACAATGCAACGGCCTGTTCCTTCTCGTACAGACCGTTGCACAGTTGTTTTAGCAATAAGTCGGCTCGCTCTTTGCGGTTCATTTACAGAGTAAAGCGGATTATGAACTCAACAATCTTAATTCCCAGCGCACCGAATCCAATCATATAGAAGAGAGCCTTGTCGTCGGGCTTCATGAAGTAGACGACAACGGTTGCCACGGCGGCGATGATGAACAGGGCATTTAGCACGGCGCGAACCTTTTCGGTTGGAAACTCTTTCTTTGAACTCTTTCCGAGTTTTTTGTCGGCACTCTGTGCCTCCTCGATTATTTTGTCAATTTCTTCAGCGTTCATAAAATAATGTGTTGATAAGAAACATTTTGTTGCAAAGTTACAAAAAACGAGCGAAAGGCGGAAAGGATTGTTTACTTTTCTTTGTTGTGATTATTTTATGGCTACCCCTTACGCCATTGCAGATGCGCAGAACCTTGTTAATGCCCTTAACGAGCGCAAGAAGTATTGGGAGAGCGTGAAGAATGTTCCGACTGCAAGAGCGGCACAAGCCGAGGAGGAGCGCAAGAAGAAGGAGGCAGAGAACTCTTTGCCGCCGTTGCCTGAAAACGTGACGATTGGCGAGGACGGCTCTTTGCAAGCCGTTGACAACAACGAGGAAAAAGAGGAAGAGCCGACAACTGGAGTGGGTGAGCCGCCTATGGATGAAGAAAACGCTAATGTGTTTGTTGCAGCAATGGAAGATAATGCGGAAGAAGACCCGAACATAAGTCTTACACCTGAGGCTTGGGTTGAGTCATTCGGTGCTTTCAATTCATTGGAAACCCCAATAGGACGCGTAAAGATGGGTGAGAACCAGTATGCGAAATTGGAGGAAAAGCAGCGCACAAGGGAGTTCGGAATGGTTGTGCAGACCCTTAGAAATCCAGACGTGGTGTTTATTGAACAAAGTGAGGCTAAAGAGGGGCAGACAACAGAACGCCCTTATTCACTGGTGTTTATAAAGACATTTATCCGTGATGGTGAAAAGATAAGATATTATAGTTCTGTCACCGTATCGAAGGATGGTATGGAGATTTCGGTAAGCAGCCATTACGCAAAGCCTACAAAGGTTAAGGAGAAGTTGACAAACCTCAGACGTTACTATACGAATGAAGCATTATTCTCCAACAGCTCTGAATGGCGCTTAGCTGAACAGCAAGATAATGCTGTGCCGGACCTCCTTCCTACGCAAGAGAATAATGCTTCTGCGAGCGAAGATACAACAAGTGAGGAAGAAATGCAAGAATCTGCACAGGAAAATGCAGACAAGGCGCAAGAAATTGACGCAGCATCAACTGCACAGCAGGCTGAGGAGCAGGATAAGGAAGAGCGTAAGCAGATGCTTGAGAATATGAGCATTGAAGAACTTGAAAAGGAGATTGAAAGAATAAGAAACTTCAATCATCCTATCTTTACCATGACCGAAGAGGAAAAGGCAAAGGAAATAGCCGAACTTCAAAGCATCATTGACAGAAAGACACAGACATCGGCTCAGCAGGCTACGGCAGAAGAAGCTACACCGCAAGCGGAGGAACAGCAGACTGCAAACGAGACTGCAAACAAGACAAAGCAGAACGATTCGGAGGGTAAGCAGGAAGAAAAGAAGCCTCAGAAGCCGACATCTAACCGCAAGAATACTGAGAAACCGAAGGAGCGTCTGTATGAAAACGGAGGTATTTACATTGAACGGGAAACAACCGAAGATGACGGGGCATACGAGGTGTATTCGCTGCATAATGGTGATGCGGTACAGTATTGCGTTCCTGACTCGGCAGACAAGCGAATTGCGGACTTTAAGAAACCGGGCGAGGAATCGGTCGGTACTGCCTATAATGCAATGGGCGACTATATGTTCCGCTCGCTTGAAGAGGCTAAGGAAATTGCGGAGAAGTTACGCGAGCGTGACGCTGCAACTGCCGAATACCAGAAGAAGGTTGCCGAAAAGGAGAAAGCAGAGGCTGAGAAAGCCGAAGCAGAAAAGGAGCGCAAGAGATACGGCGGCTTTACAGACGGCAAATCGCCAATGCAGGCTGCCAACATTGCCAAGGTTCTTGACAAACTGCACAACTATACAGGTTTCGGCACAAAGGCTATGTACAAGCACATTGAGGACTGGGCAAAGACAGACGGCATTACCTTTGGCGTGGAACACGTTCCGGGCAAGAAAACTCCTGAATATTATGCAAGGATGAAGGACGGTTCTGAGTTCCTTATCCCTAAGACGGCTTACGACTATGCAAAGTTTGTTGGCGGCAAGATGATGGGCGAGGCAGACATTGAGAGAAGCAAGAAAGATGCTGAATTGCAGTCGCTGAAGCAGACGTACAGCAAGTACAAGGATGAGGCAAAGCGCGCTGAACGCATAGCACGTTTGGAAAAAGCCTTAAAGGGAATGAACGCTCCCGACCTTGCAAAGGAACTTGCCGACCTTAGACGTCTTGACGAACTGATGGGCGAGGCTGAACAGAAGCCAATAGGCGAAGGTGTGTTCGGCAACATCTACGACCAGTTTAAGGGAAAAATAAAGGAAGCACTTGATTTCATTATGGAACACAAGGACGGTGACTTGCTCGGTGTGTTCCATCGCAGTGATGTTGGAGACATTGATTTGGTTTGGGGAGACGACAAAGGAGGTTTTGCCCATATCATCAATAAGCATGTGGGTGAAGGCAAGAGCTTTGCCAACGCTGAGGATGCTATTAGGGATATAGACAACATAATAAAGAATGGCGATATTGATTTTGAGAATGGCGATAAAATTGTGTTTATCAAGGACGGCAAGAAGGTAACTATTCGCAAGAACATAAGAGAAAAGGGCAAAAAATAGCCGACAAGAACTGGGTTCTTACGGCTTATGATTTGTCAGCAAGTGATGGCAGTAGTGCTATCACCACCACTAATCAAGGCTAAGCCGCACCAGCCACTGACAAATCTGCAAGCAAAGATACGGCAAAAACTTCTGACTCGCAAGAAGATGAGAAAAAAAGAACTGAAAAGGACAAGGGATATACTTCCAACTTTGATTTTGACGAGATAGAGGCATTGAAGGACGCTCCACGCAGTGTACGCACTGCGATAAGGGATTATGCGGTTAATGCCTATAATCGTGCTTTGCTTAAGGTTCCTGCGTTCCAGTTTGGCATACCGGAAGAAAAAACAAGAACGCATGACCTTTGAAAAGTTCCGTGACGAGTTCAATGATTATGCTGAAATATTTGCCAAAGGCACAGAGAAATACTTGCCAGCGGTGTATGAGTATATAAATAAGCAACTTGCTGCCAAAACGCAAGAGAAAGCCGAGGGCAAGAAAGAGGACAAGGCAGACAGCCAAGGCAACCCGATAAATGAGGACGGAACGCTGAAGGTTGAGCAGATTGGCTCTATTGACGAACTGACGGACGAGGATTTTAACACTCCGACACGAAACGTACAATTGCCAACACTTTCTGAAAACGTGGCAAATGCCATTGGTACAGAGGGCAAGGCGGTTGTAATAAAGAAGAACATCTTTGAGAAGAACAAAAAGTCTCACAAGGATTTGACCGCAGAACAGAGCCGTGAAATATTAAAGAGTGCCTTGTATAATCCTCAGTTGTACGGACAGAACCAAAAGGCAAAGAGACCATACAACTGGGTTGTAATAAACACAAAGGATGAGGCAGGACATAACCGTCTTGTCTTACTTGAAGTGAATAACAACAAAGATAATGTTGAGATTGTGCATTGGCACTATGTCAGAGACAATGCTTTGGATTCAATAAGAAGGCAAGCCGAGCGTGAGGGCGGCCGCATCCTCATACTGCCTTCTGATAATTCAGAAGAGGCTGGTGGCCTTTCCAGCCGTACGCAAGACTTGCCTTCTGAGGGCAAAGATAGCAAATCGGGCGCGGAAAAGCAAACAAAGGGTAAGAAAAATGACCGCAAGAAGAGAAAGACAAAGAGCGACCTTATAGACGAGCTGGGACAGCCTGCGAACGTGAGAGAATGGATTATGCGTTCTCTGTATCGCCGTGAATACAAATTCATCTGGGATAGCAACGGCAAGACAAAGGGACTTGGACAGCATCTTGGATTGGCAGACAGCAAGGCTGAAAGAACTACTTTTGGATGCTTGCAGGCAAGGATAAGGGCGGCATGTATCCTGAAAGCGTAGCCGAGGCTATGACGGAGCAGATAAACGACGACTTGGGTCTGACTGGCGAAGCAAGGGTAAACAGCATTGATGTGCTGAACGAATTGCTCGATGTTGTGGGTTCTTACTCATCACAAAGCCGTATGTTTGATGCCATTTTCGACATTCACAAGGGCATTGAGGACGGCATCAGCGACGAGGAAGCCGAATATTTGGGCAACGAAAGTTTGGCAAAGTCGTGGGGATTTGATAGTTTTGCCGAGTACGAACAGTACAGAGATGCTGTTGAACAACTTGCTGGAATGAACGAACTCTCTGAGGACGAATATACAGAATTACAATCACTTTATTACGATTGCTATTATGGACAAGAAAACGATGGACGAGTGCAAGAAGGCAATGACGTATTGTCTGGAGAACAAACTGATTCCAAAGAAAATGGAAATAGAGGCGGCTCGGAACAAAGAGGGAATGCGGAAAATGGCAGTTCATTGTCTGACAATATACAGACGAATGAAGGAAACAGGGCAAAGTGAAGGACGAGTAGAGGGCAACATCATTCTGTATCACAAGGCAGAAGATGGAGCTGAAAGCGGTGTGTCGGAGCGTGACGCAGCCGTTAGTGATGCCATTGTAGACATTATGCGCGGTGCTGGTATAGAGGTTGTGACAGACACCGAAGAGGCTCAGAAAGTTCTGGACTTGGCAAACGGCAAGGACACAAGACTGATGGGCGAAGACTCGGAAAGACGCAAGGAACGCGAGCGCATAAACAGCGTTATAGATGAAGCAACAGCCATGGTGAGCCACAAGGACATAAATACGGTGCGCCGTGAGAGACAAGCTCGTGAGGCTGCAAGAAGAATGCAGACGAAAAAAATATACGACATTATTTTGTCGGGTGAATATAATGATGTTTCTTTGCAAGAAATAAATGATTATATTAACGATGTCACACCTTACAACCCATACGGACGACGATTATCTGAACGACTTCCACAGAGAGTGGAACGAAAGATGTATGAAAGAGAGAGAGAGAACGCAATCGATGCGCTTTACTCACGCGTTTCTGAAAGCACAGTCAGACCGAATGAACGAGTTAGTGCGTCAGGAAGAAGAGCGATTGAGGAAAAGAAGAAAGAACTCTTAGAGCAGTGGGCAAAGGCAAGCGGCAACTGGCACACCGACATAAAGGACTTTACGGACGATACCGAGCCGATAGGCAGTGGTAAGGACAGCGATGTGTATCTGTCGAAAGACGGGAAGAGCGTAATTAAACTATCGAAGGGAAAGCCGGACGCAAAGCGGTTCCGTCCTGACATCGACAACATCCCATTATTTAACTATGTATTCCGAAATACTGCCTACAGCATTGTAGGATATGGAAATTTCGGCAACGGTTTTGTACGCATTCTTCAGCAGCCGGCTGTTGATTTCTCGACAAGCACTCCATTGACAGAAAAGGAGAGAGTGGAATACATGAATAATCTTGGATTCCATCCTATCAATAAGGAGAATACGGCATTTAGCAACGACACAATAATTGTTGCAGACTTGCAAAAAGGCAATATTGTAAAGGATGCAGCAGGTAACATTACGGTTATAGATGCCGATTGTAAACTCCACACAAAAGACGTGGGCGGCAAGTACAGTTATCTGCCGTCCTATGCAGTTTGAAGAATGGAAGAAGCAGCGTGAGGAAGTGGGTACAAAAAAACTTCCACCCAGAACCGTGAAGGCGCAAGCGCAAAGTTCTCAGTCGTTCCGAGTGAAAGCGGTGCAAAGGTAGCTGAAAAACTTGAGAGTACAAAGAAAAACTACGAAAATGCACCGAACAAGCCTCGCGGTTTCATTACAAACGTTGCTCAGGCTTTGGGATTGGAACAGCATGAGGCAAGCCAGTATGGTACGTTTAAGACAGAGGACGGCAAGGAGTTTACTTTGCGCATAAGCAACCATAACGCATCGGTAAGTAACTTTGACGAGAGTGGCGAAAGCGAGGGCGTGAGCATTGTAATATCAAAATATGGAAACAGAGGCATCAGAAACAACGGCACAGCCCACGTTTCAGAGTTCTTCTATCCGAAGAGTGCAATAGAGCGTGCCGAGGGCAAACCGCTTGCCGAAATAATAGGCTCTATTCAGGAACTGCTGCGGACAGGCGAATACACCGACACTACGGGACTTGCACAAGTTGAGGAGGTGAACGGCGGAAATCTTCGTTTCCGTGACAACGGCAACAACGCTGCAACACATCCAGAGGGTGCAGACAACGAGCTTAGGGGCGTTGCACTTGAATACAACAAGCGACTGGGCAAGGGCAGCTATCAGGCGATAGAGGCAATACAGGACAGTATGCGCTCGTTGCTTGAGGTTCAGCGCATTCTTGAGGAGCGCAGCGGACAGCCTTTGGAGGACTGGGAAAACGCATACATGGCAGAGAACGCCATGAGCAGCCACAACAACGCTGAATATGAGGCGTGGAAGCGTGACAACTACAAGCCGCTTACCGAGGCAGTACGCGCACTTATGGAAAGCGAGGGGTGAGCCGTGAGGGAGTAGAGGAATACCTTTACATGAAGCACGGCATAGAGCGTAACCGCGAGATGAGCGTGAGAGCAGCCATTAGCGAGAAGGCAGAACGCGAGGGCAAGAAAGCGGCTCACGCTGAGATAAGGGCACAGCGCGATGCAGCAAAGCAGAACGGCACTGACTTTAAAGAGCCTACGGACACAGAACGCAAGCGTTTGGAGAAGCAGAAGGAAGCAGAGATGCAGAAGCAGCTGCGTAACGACTGGAAGCAGAAGCGCGACGAGATAAGAAAGCAGTATCCGAACGACTGGGAAAAGGCACAGAGAGAACTTGACAAGGCGGCAACACAGACAAGGAAGCCGATTTTCTTTGCAACAAAAGTAGTCGCGTAAGAAAAACAATGCTGTAAGTCAATAAAAATTTAATTCTTTGCAAAAACTTGGTACTTTGTATTGCATAGTACTAAAACTTTACATATATTTGCAACCGAAATCATTCAAAAAACCTTGGAATATGAATATAGAAAATGCAAAGTCGCAGATGAGGAAGGGAATGTTGGAGTACTGCGTGCTGCTGCTCCTGCGCCACGGACCGTCCTATGCAAGTGACATAATTCAGCAGCTGAAGCAGGCAGAACTGCTGGTGGTAGAGGGCACGCTCTATCCGCTGCTAACACGCCTGAAAAACGACGGACTGCTGCAATACGAGTGGCAGGAGTCTACGCAAGGACCTCCGCGCAAGTATTACGCTCTGAGTGCCGAGGGCGAGAAGTTTCTCGAAGGGCTCGACGCGGCTTGGGCTGAACTGTCGAGCACGGTTAGTTATCTCAAAAACATTCATCTTAAATAACAGTATAAAGATATGAAGAAAAACATTACCATAAATATGTGCGGCCGCCTCTTTCAGATTGACGAGGACGCTTGTAATTTGTTGCAAAAATACATTGAATCGCTCCGCTCGTCGTTTGGACGGCAGGAAGGCGGCGACGAAATTGTCGATGACATTGAGGCTCGCATTGCCGAACTCTTCGACGAACTGAAGAAAGACGGCATCGAAGCCATCACGATAGACGATGTGAAAGCCATCATAACCCGAATTGGCGAGCCTGAACAACTTGCCGGCGAGGAAGAGAAAGAAAACGCAGGCGAGGAGACTCGCTCGGCTGGGCAGAAGATGTACGACAACTTCCGTTCGCGCACTGCAGGAAAGCGTCTGTTCCGCAACCCTAAGGACAAGATGATTGCCGGCGTTCTCTCGGGCTTGGCAGCATACACCAATACCGATGCCGTGATATGGCGAATAATAGCCGTAATTCTGTTCTTCTTCTACGGCGTGGGACTCATTGCCTACATCGTTCTGGCAATCGTTGTGCCTGTGGCTACCACTGATGAGGATTTCCGCCAGATGCATGGCGAAGGCACTCCGCAGTATGAGTCGTCAAGACCGCGAACATCAAACCGGAAACTTTTCCGCAATCCTAACGACAAGATGGTTGCTGGCGTTCTTTCGGGCTTGGCTGCCTACACCAATACCGATGTCATAATATGGCGAATCCTCGCCATCGTCTTCACGTTCTTCTATGGCATCGGACTCGTTTTGTACATCGTTCTGGCAATAATCCTGCCCGAGGCGATAACTCCCGAGGAGAAGTTGCAGATGAGAGGGCGCGAGGTGAATCCGCAGAATCTGGCCGATGCCGTAACCGACAAAGAGCCTGTCAGGCATCACGGTTTGCTTGCATCGCTCTTCTCTGTTTTGCTTAAGATTGCCATAATCTTTGCCGTTGGCATTGCCGTTATCATTGGCATTGCGCTCTGCGTTGTGTTCTTGGCGGTTCTCGTGGTTCTTGTTGCGGCCATCTCTCTGCCTGTTGATGGCGATATGGCTTGCACATTGCAGTCTATGGGCTTTGCCGAGGTTTGGCATGATAATCCTATTGTGCTGTATGCCTTTCTCGTGAGTCTTCTTGCCCTTCTGCTCATTCCAATCTACTCAATCATTCACATGCTTCTGTCTTTTGGCGGAAAGGTTAAGGCTATGGGCGTTGTTCAGCGCATTGTGTTTATAGTTCTGTGGATTGCGGCTCTCTGCTGTTTTGTGCCTTGCTGCATTTATATTGTGCATACCCACAACAGCAAGTACACGGTTGTTATCCGTGATGATTATGTAGAAGAATCGATAAAGCAATGTGGTAATGACAATGACGATAACTTGGCTTATGTCGATCAGCACAACGTTTTTGAACTAAAGGACAGCGTTGCTTATCGTAGCCTGTATTTTGATAGTGTAGAGCCGGGCGTTTATCGTTTTACATGCAAGGCTCGTTCGCTGGGCAAGGGCATATGTGTTTTTGTTATGAATAACGATGGCACAAGATGGCAGAAAGAGATTCCCGTAACGGCGAATGCCGAGAATGGTCCGAAGGCTGCCAAGAATAAGAAACGCGCAGCAGATTCGGCGAAGAATACAGATGAATGGGCCGATGTCGTTATCGACAGCATTAGCGTAACAGAATCTGGCAGAATGGCATACGGCGTGTGTCTGGGCGAGAATCATACAGGTATAAAGTGCGATGGACTCGACTATTCTGTTAAGAATTTTAAACTGGAACGCGTTGGCATTTAGTGTCTTGGTAAATCAATTATTACGACCGAAAGTAAAGGGGACGAAGCACTTAAAAACTTCGTCCCCTTTGCTTTTTTGCAGCTTTAATAGTTTATTCTATTTTTCATTAACTAAATCTTCGGGATACAGAGCCTCGAATGTTTTGCAAAGTTCATCAACCTCTGGAATCATCTTTTCTATTTCCTTTGGCTTGTTTTCTTTTGTGTATTCTGTAATTTTTTTCAAAATCTGAACTAACTTTCCGCAGTTAGTATTTTCTTTTGGCGACCAACATTCGGCAGACCATAAATTGCCGCTATAAATTTGGTACATAATACCGTCACAGCCAAATCTCTTTGCAAGAACTGAAGATGAAATTGTGGCTGCCTCAAACAATTGTTTAAGGTGTTCTGCTATATCTTTTGACAGTTGGCATCGATACTCCGTTACTTCAACATCGTTAGAGTTTGGAAATGCTTCCTTTTTCTTGTCACTGTCATTGTTGTTTATCATATTGTAATTTGTGTAGTAAATATTTCTTTGGGCAATTCTGTAAACAACTTCTTCTTTTTGTATATCGTAGAAACAAAAAGATTCTCCGTGGAATGAAGGGCGGATTTCGAAGGCAAAATAGTAGAAATCAGCATCATTTTGATGCAGAAGTTTGTTGATGTAATATCGGTATTTTATTTCGTATTTGGCAGTAAGGGCTGAAGCTGGCGTAAGTCTGCTTTGTGCATGTATTTCGCTTGCAAAGCCCATCAGCATAGCGGCGATGATTATGGTAATACTTTTCATTGAATAATGATATTTGTAATGCTATATTTAGGGAAAGAAAGGCCCGCAATCGGCATTTTTCAGGCTTGCGAGCCTTTCTTTTCGTTTTGCTTATTCGTTGTCAAAGCTGTATTTAGGCGATTCTCCGTATTTGTTTGGATATGGGTCGCTGTCTATGCAACAGAACGCAATGATGATTATCTGGTAAATGATATATACTATAGTTAAAACTATGTATTTCATAAGCAAAGAAAATAATCCAAAATTGTTGAATGTTCCGTTACTTGCATCGATAAATAATGCGACAAGGTCGTAACAGGCAATGCCGAAAAATATGACCGACAGAATGATGCTTCCGAGCAGCCACCAGCCGCTGCGCCCAGTGTCGTGCAGTCGGCGAATGGTAAGCGGAATTGTAAGCAAGTCGAGCAGTATTCCAAAGCCAAAAATCATGGCGAGGAAGAAGGTAACAAGTTTTGTCCACCAAAATTCCGAGCGGCGCGCGCGTCCGTTTATGTTTAGCAGATTGTTAGCAGCTCTGTTAATTGCCTCGGTAAAAGTTAGCGAAGGGGATGCGTTTGGATATTTCATAATGTTTGTGTTTTAACTGAATTTCAAGTTGTTGTTGGTATGTCCGGCGTTGTTGTTATTGTCGTAATTGTTGTATTTAGGCGATTCTCCGTACTGGTTTGGGTATGGCTCGCTATCCATGCAACAAAGTGAGAAAATTACTATATTGTAAATAACCGTTGCTACAAAAATAATATAGTAGAATAGGTTTGCAGAGTTTAAAGCTTCTACAAGAAATGTAAGTATTGTAAAAGTAATAGAAAGAATAATATTTCCAGCCAACAGCAATCCGCTGCGCCCGGTATCGTGTAGTCTGCGAATTGTAAGCGGTATTGTCAGCAATATGACGATGGATGAAATGCATGGAATCATGAATGAAATAGCAACAACGAGCATAGTCCACCAAAATTCCGAACGTCGTGAGCGTCCGTTTATGTTTAGCAGATTGTTTGCAGCTCTCTCAATAGCCTCGCCAAAGTTTAGCGTAGGTGATGCGTTTGGAAATCTCATAAAGTTAATTGTTTTTAAGTTGTTATAAAAGTCTTAGAATTTGGATTTTTGACAAAATTCTCGGTAAAAATAGAAAAAATCTTCGATATAATACACTCTTTAGTTCGAAAATAACCATGCGATGCAGAAATTTGTCCGCCCTTTCAGAAATCCTTTTTTCTCACAAAATGCTGAAGTTGATGCCGAGTAAAGGCT
Organism: Bacteroides sp. Ga6A2; assembly: GCF_000702225.1. Taxonomy (NCBI): domain Bacteria; kingdom Pseudomonadati; phylum Bacteroidota; class Bacteroidia; order Bacteroidales; family Bacteroidaceae; genus Bacteroides; species Bacteroides sp. Ga6A2. The sequence goes on from NZ_KL370872.1 coordinate 180,351, forward strand.
TTTTTTTGTATGTTTGCAGCCGATTTTAACAAAAAACAACATGGAAGAAACACCAGTTCTGAACGAACACAACAAGGCTGAGCATCAGCCAAGCCATACTGCCGAGCATCTGCTAAACCAGACGATGGTTAGAATGTTTGGCTGCGAACGCTCAAAGAATGCGCACATAGAGCGCAAGAAGAGCAAAATTAACTATAAACTTGATAGCCAGCCAACTGCCGAGCAGATTGCTGAGGTTGAGCGCAAGATGAACGAGCTGATAGAAAGCAATCTGCCCGTTGAATACGAGTTCGTTACTCGCGACAATATTCCCGAGGGTGTAAAACTCGACAAACTGCCCGAGGATGCCAGCGAAACGCTACGCCTTGTGCGCATCGGCGACTACGACATCTGTCCGTGCATCGGCGCGCACGTCAAGAGCACGGCAGAAATCGGCTCGTTCCGCATAACCAGCACAAGCTACAAGGACGGCGATTTCCGCATCGTCTTCAAGGTCGATTCTCCGGCTTATTCATAACAGAAAATAACCAAAAACAAATACGCAATAAAATGAATATTTTTGTACAGATGATAGCCAAGGCAATTGGCATTGCCGACTGGCAGGTTGAACACACGCTCGACCTTCTCGACGGAGGGGCTACAATCCCTTTCATCAGCCGTTACCGAAAGGAGGCTACTGGCTCGCTCGACGAGGTTAAGATTGCCGAGATAAAAGAGCAGAGCGACAAACTGAAGGATATTCAGAAGCGAAAGGAAACTGTGCTCAGTACCATCGAAGAACAAGGAAAACTTACCGACGAACTGAAGAAACGTATAGAAAATTGTTGGAACGCAACCGAACTCGAAGATATCTATCTGCCTTTCAAGCCAAAGAAGCGCACGCGCGCCGAGATTGCCCGTCAGAAGGGGCTCGAACCGCTTGCTACAATCCTTCTCTTTCAGAACGAACGCGACATCGAAAGTCGTGCCATGAAGTTCGTGAAGGGCGATGTAGAGAGTGCCGAGGATGCTCTGAAGGGCGCATGCGACATCATAGCCGAGCAGGTGAGTGAGGACGAGGTTACGCGCAACCGCGTGCGCAATCATTTCCAGCGCGAGGCTGTCATCACGGCAAAGGTTGTAAAGGGCAAGGAGGAGGAAGGACAGAAATACCGCGATTATTTCGACTTCTCCGAGCCGCTTAAGAAGTGTACTTCGCACCGACTTTTGGCTCTGCGCCGAGGCGAGAGCGAGGGCATCCTGCGCGTGTCTATCTCGCCCGACGACGAGAGGGTAGATGACGACCTTCAGCGTAAGTATGTGCGAGGCAACAACGAGTGCAGCAAGTGGGTTGGTTTGGCTGTTGCCGATGCCTACAAGCGTCTGCTCAAGCCGTCAATCGAGAACGAGTTTGCTGCATCGAGTAAGAAGACTGCCGACGAGGAGGCAATACGAATATTCGCCGCCAACCTCAAGCAACTTCTCATGGCAGCCCCTCTCGGACAGAAGCGCGTTATGGGACTCGACCCGGGTTTCCGCACCGGATGCAAACTCGTTACGCTAGATGCACAGGGCAATCTGCTGCATCACGAGGCCATCTTCCCGCATCCGCCAAAGGCTGATGTAGCCAAGGCTTCAGCCACTGTTGTAAAACTTGTAAAGCAGTTTGGCATCGAGGCTATCGCCATCGGCAACGGAACGGCGAGCCGCGAAACCGAGAGTTTCGTCCGCAGTCTGAAGTTCGACCACGACGTGAATGTGTTTGTTGTGAGCGAGGACGGTGCATCGGTTTACAGCGCATCAAAACTGGCGCGCGAGGAGTTCCCAGACGAGGACGTGACGGTGCGCGGTGCGGTGAGCATAGGTCGCCGTCTGATGGATCCTCTTGCCGAGTTGGTGAAAATCGACCCTAAGAGCATCGGCGTTGGTCAGTATCAGCATGATGTTGACCAAACCGAACTGAAAAAATCACTCGACCAGACGGTGGAGAATTGCGTTAATATGGTGGGCGTAAATGTCAATACTGCAAGTCCTTACTTGCTTACATATATCTCTGGTCTCGGTCCTGCGCTGGCAAAGAATATCGTGGCTTTCAGAGCCGAGAATGGTCCGTTTGCCAACCGCAAGCAACTGCTGAAAGTGCCAAAGATGGGCGCAAAGACGTTTGAGCAGTGCGCCGGATTCCTCCGCATTCCGGGTAGCACAAATCCGCTCGACAATACTTCTGTTCACCCCGAGAGTTACGGCATCGTAGAGAAGATGGCAAAGGACAATGGCTGCAAGGTCGAGGAACTCATAGCCAATGCCGAGCTCAGAAAGAAAATTGACCTGAAAAAATATGTTACCGACACTTGCGGTCTGCCTACGCTTACCGACATAATGAAGGAGCTTGACAAGCCGGGACGCGACCCTCGCGAACAACTTAAAGTGTTCGAGTTCGACCAAAACGTGCACGAGGTTAGCGACCTTCACGCCGGAATGGTTCTGCCGGGCATAATAAGCAACATAACTAATTTTGGATGTTTTGTTGATGTTGGCGTGCATGAGAAAGGACTCGTCCACATCTCGCAGATTGCTGACAAGTATGTTTCCGACCCAACGACGGTTGTCTCTCTTGGTCAGCAAGTTATGGTAAAGGTTCTCGACGTTGATTTGCAGCGAAACAGAATCTCGCTCTCAATGAAGGGACTGAAATAACCTTTTAAACAGGTTTTTGCATCATTTTTGATGCAGAAAGAATAAAGGCCAAACAGAAAGTTTACAAATGATTTTCTGTTTGGCTTTTTTTGTAAAGTCAGTGTTTATTTTTGTAAATTTATTTTCTTCTTAATGTATGAACCCAGCAACTTCCATCTTCGGATATGTGCGATAATATTTTTATTTCATTTTTGTTTTCAATCCAGATGCGGTTGCTTCCTATAAGATTTTTGTCAAGTTCGATATAATCAATAGGATAATTTTTGTTGTCGACTGTTAGCGTATCTTTTTTCATTTTCCAGTTTCCTTTGGTTCCTTGCAGCCAAAAGCATCCATTTTCGTTTCTAAATTGAAAGGAACTGTCCGAATTCAATATCAGTCGAAAGTGAACACCATCGTCAAATTTGCAATATTAACCAACCATATCGTTTTGCATATAGTGGGCAGTCGTCTGGTACGAAGTCAGAAACGTGATGATTATGATAAAAAGATTTTATTTTGAATTGATGTACAAAAATACGCTTTCTTTTATTGAAACCAAGAAAACAGACGTTTTTTTGCAAAAAATACATCAGTTCGGCTTTAATTTCAATAATATTCGCTACCGTTGATAACAGAATATTGAGAACTTCGCCATATTGACAGGCTTTTGATTGGCTACCTTGATAAACAGGTATGGCTTACATACGGCTTATGTATGGCTTGCTTGCCCGAATCTTTCCCGAACCTTGCCCGAATCTTTCGGCTTGCTTCCCCGTACCTTCCCCGTAGCTACTATGTACCTTCCGACTTATTTCCCTCTTTCCGTAGAAAACAAAAAAGCCCGCTCCGAAAAAGAGAGCAGGCTTTCGTTTTTTTTTGTATGTTAAAAATATTAGTTCTTCAGATATGAATCCTTGAAACCGAGGAAGTAGAGCACACCGTCCAATCCGATGGTGTTGATGCTCTGCTTTGCGCTGGCAACGACTCTTGGCTTTGCGTGGAAGGCAATGCCCAGTCCGGCGAGCGAGAGCATCGGAAGGTCGTTTGCACCGTCGCCCACGGCAATAGTCTGCTGAAGGTCAACCTTCTCGACCTGAGCGATAAGGCGCAGAAGTTCAGCCTTTCGCTTGCCGTCTACCACCTCGCCGACGTATTTGCCCGTAAGTTTGCCGTTCTCGTCAATCTCAAGTTCGTTGGCATAAACGTAGTCTATGCCCAGTTTCTCCTGTAAGTATTTTCCGAAGAAGGTGAAACCGCCCGAGAGGATGGCAATCTTGTATCCGTATGCTTTCAGCGTCTTTATCAGTCGCTCTGCGCCTTCGGTTATAGGCATGTTGTCGGCAATCTCCTGCATCACGTTCACGTCCAAGCCTTTAAGCAGAGCCACGCGGCGTGTAAAACTCTCCTTGAAGTCAATCTCGCCACGCATTGCGCTCTCGGTAATTGCCTTTACTTGGTCGCCCACGCCGGCGCGCATCGCCAGTTCGTCTATACATTCGGTCTGGATGAGCGTAGAGTCCATATCAAAGCAGATTAGTCGGCGCATACGGCGGAACATATTGTCTTTCTGGAAAGAAGTATCCATGTCGAGTTCCTTGGAGAGCGACATCAGCTTGCTCTGCATCTCGTCCTTGTCCTTTGGTGTTCCGCGGAGCGAGAATTCAACGCAGGCACGGCTCTTCTCTTCGGCGTTCTGCTCAAGATGAGGACGGCCGGAGAGACGAAGGATTGAGTCGATGTTGAAGCCTTGCTCGGCAATTACGTTGGCAATGGCTCCAAGTTGCTTTGCCTCGAGATGGCGGCCGAGAACTGTGAGGATGTAGCGGTTCTTTCCCTGAAGGTTTACCCACGACATGTAGTCCTCTTCGGTAATTGGCGAGAAACTAACGTTTACGTGCAGTTCCGTGCTCTTGAAGAGGACTTCCTTCATAACGTTTCCGCTGTTGTTCTCAGAAACGCGGATGAGGATTCCGAGCGAGAGCGTGTTGTGGATGTCGGCCTGACCGATGTCCATAACCTTGGCATCGTATTTGGCAAGTATGCCCATAATGTCGGCAGTTAGTCCCGGACGGTCGTTTCCGGTAATGTTCATCAGGATAAGTTCCTGCTTTTTATCTTTTTCCAGTTCGTTCATAATCTGTAAATTCCATTTTTTGTGGCGCAAAAGTAAGTAATATTTTGTGTATAGGCGCAATTATGGCGCGTTTTTTTGCCGAAATGCTACAGGTTTTGTATGTATTCGTACAGTTTCTTGTAGAACGGATGATGGCTTAGGGTTGCCGCATTGCCAAGAATTATGAGTTTCATTCTGGCGCGCGTCATAGCCACGTTCATTCGCCTAAGGTCGCGCAGGAATCCTATCTGTCCGTCGTCGTTTGCTCGTACCAGACTGATGAGGATGATGTCGCGCTCCTGACCTTGAAATCCGTCGACGGTGTTGAGCGTTATTAGGTGGCGGAACGGCTTCAGGTCGGCATCTTTCTTTACGAGTTGCCGCATGTACTGCACCTGAACCTTGTAGGGTGATATCACGCCCACGTCGAGCCTTTCGTCGAGAACGCGCTGCTTTCCGATTTTTGCAAAATAATCTTTCAGAGTCTGAAGGGTGAGTTGCGCCTCGGCCTTGTTTATGCGTCCAAAACTCTCGCCAACAAACTGCTCGTGATATTCGTCCTCGGGCAGAGAAGACGTGTCAATCCACATCATGGGGCGGTCAAGGTCGAGAATGCTTCTGAATTTCACTTCCTTGGCTGATTCGACCTTGCCTTGGTAAAACCAGTTGCTCGAGAAGCGCATTATCTCCTCGTTCATGCGATACTGCGTTGTTAGCATCGTAACGGTTTCGGGACGGCGTGCCACAATCTGCTCCATAAGCGTGTGCGACAGACCTTGCTTTTCGGCTTCGTAGCACTTAACTGTTGGCGGAAGTTGCTGATGGTCGCCTGCCAGAATCACTCGTCCTGCCTTTCTGATGGCAATCCAGCAGGCTGGTTCGAGGGCTTGCGCCGCCTCGTCGATGAAGAGAGTCGAGAATTTCCGTCCCGTGAGGACGCGGTTTGCCGTGCTTGTTAGGGTAGAGGCAATTACTTTTGCATCGGCAAAAAGTTGCTCGTTTATGCGTATTTCGAGTTCGGTGGCGCGCTCTTTCAGTCGGCTTATCTTCTGATGCGTCGAGTCGCCTTTCTTCTTCTGTGAGTAGAGTTCGCGGATAGCCTTTCGCACCGCCCACAGTTGCGGATAGTCGGGGTGGCTCTCGAACTTTCGTTCGTATGTAAATGACAGCATCTTGTCGTTAACACGCGTAGGATTGCCTATTCGCAGCACGCTTATGCCGTGGTCTACCAGTTTTTCGCTAATCCAGTCTACCGCCATGTTGCTCTGTGCGCACACAAGCACCTGACTCTCGCGTCGCAGAGTCTCGTAGATGGCTTCGACAAGCGTGGTTGTCTTTCCCGTTCCCGGAGGTCCGTGGACTATAGCCACGTCCTTGGCGCGCAGAACCTCGTTCACCGCCTGTTCCTGTGCGGCGTTGAGCCACGGAAAGCGTATATGGTCGAATGTCAGATGCTCCGCCTTGCTGTTGCCGTGGAATATCTCGCGCAGGTCGGCAAGGCGTCCGCTCTTGGCTTGCATTACTTTGTTAAGTGCCTCGAACATAAGGTGGTATGTGCTTTCGTCGAAGTAAAGTTGCACGCCCACGTTCTGTGCGTTCTCGAGCGTTAGCACCGCGCCGCTGTCGGGAATCACTGCCACCATGCGGTTGTCGTCAACATAACTAACTGTGCTTGTGAACTTGAAGTATTCTGTTCCCTTGTCGGTTATGGTAAAGAAACTCACCGCCTTTCCAAACTCAAACACCGATTCAATCTCATCGTCCTCGGTGCGGTAAATCTCAATGGTGAGTTGGTTGAGCGAGTTGTAGAAACTGCGTCCCGTTCTGATTGGCCACCAGCATATTCCGCGCTTAATCTTGCGCTGAACGCTCATCTTGTTGCTCTGCTCCATAAACTGCTCGCGCTCAAAGTCGTGCTCCATGTGCAGCAGAGTCTGTAATTTCTGTAATTCGAGAATGGAATTATTCATGCTGCGAAGATAACACATTTATTTCATAATATTGCCGTTTTTTTATATATTTGCGGTCGATTATGAATAGCATGAAAAAACAAACACTATGCGTGCTGGCAGCCATGATTTGCGCAGCACAACAGGCAAACGCCAATCATCCTGACTCAGTTTACATTGCTACCTATGCCAACAGCCCGAAGGCTGGATTGCATGTGGCTTACAGTTCGGACAACAGCCGATGGATTGGAATTGGCGACAACTACGATTTCGTAAAGAGTGATTTTGGCGCGTGGGGCTCGCAGAAGCAGATGTTTGCTCCTTCGGTATTGAAGCACGACAGCGTGTGGTATGCCGTGTGGGGAGTGAATACCGACAAGCGTCAGTTTGCAACCACAAAGAGCAGCGACCTTTGGCTATGGAAGCCTCAGGACTATCCGTACATGGATGTTCCGGAGGTTCTCGAGCCTGTGCTTAGTCGCGAGGACGATGAGTTCGTTGTTATGTTCAAGACGGCCGACGGCTCGGTTTATAAGACCGTGAGCCGCGATTTCAGCCATTGGTCTAAGGCGGTAAAGGTCGATAATGCCGACTACTTCTCGCAGAAGCAGAGCATCAGCGTAGGCGGTGCAAGGGTAGAGGCCGATGTGAACCGCGTTCCGTGGCAGTTTGTTAACAATCTGATTATCAATGTTGATGCCGCCTCACAGCGATATGCGCGCGAGTGCGAACGCATGACAGACGACGCATCGCGCTTTGCAAAAGTAAACGAAATCAAGGCTTTTCTTAAACCCGATGCAAACAATAGTAAAGCCATCAGCAATAATCTTATAGGAATCTTCTTCGAGGATATAAACTATGCAGCCGACGGCGGACTTTATGCCGAACTCATTCAGAACCGCGACTTTGAATATTCAGAAGGCGACAATCGTCGCGAAAAATGGAACGCCAAGACATCGTGGACGCTCGAGGGCGACGGCACGGAGTGGAGCATCGTTATCGACAATCCGCTGCATGCCAACAACAGCCATAGTTCTTTGCTAAAGACCGATAAGGTTGGGGCGCGCCTCGTAAACGGCGGATTCGACGGAATTGTCGTGAAGAAGGGCGAAAAGTACGACCTCAGCCTCTTCTTTCGTAGCAAGGATGCGCAGAAGGTTAGGATAAGCCTTCGTGAAGGCGACAAGACGCTTGCAAGCACCGTTGTAAGCCTGAAATCTGGTGCGCAGTGGAAGCAGTACGGCGCGGTTCTCGTTCCGTCGGCATCGGCAGAAAAGGCTGTTCTTGCCATCGAACCGATGCAGAAGGGCGAGTTGCAACTCGACTTCGTGAGCCTCTTTCCACAGAAGACTTTCAAGAACCGCAAGAACGGAATGCGCGCCGACATTGCCCAGCTTTTGGCAGATATGAAGCCTCGCTTCGTCCGATTCCCGGGCGGATGTGCATCGCACGGCAACGGCATCGAGAACATCTATCATTGGAAGCACTCCGTGGGCAAGCCGTGGGAGCGCAAGGGCGACTTCAATATCTGGAATTATCATCAGAGCCGCGGACTTGGCTTCTTCGAGTATTTCCAGTTCTGCGAGGACATCGGGGCTGAGCCGCTTCCTGTTCTTTCGGCAGGCGTGCCTTGCCAGAATTCGAGCCGTGGCGGTCGCGACGGAAAGAACGACGGTCAGCAGGGTGGTTTGTCGATGGACGAGATGAAGGATTATCTTCAGGAACTTCTCGACCTGATAGAGTGGGCTAACGGCGATGCCAAGAAGTCTAAACTCGCAGCCATGAGAGCCGAGGCTGGTCATCCGAAGCCATTCAACCTTAAATATCTGGGCATCGGAAACGAGGATTTGATAAGCGATGTATTTGTTGAACGATACAACTATCTGTGCCGCGAAATACGCAAGGCGCATCCCGAGATAACGGTGGTCGGAACGGTTGGCCCGTTCTGGGAAGGCTCAGACTATGAGGAGGGCTGGAAGATTGCCAAGCAGGAGAAACTCGATATTGTGGATGAGCATTACTACAATCAGCCGGGCTGGTATCTGAACAATCAGAATTTCTACGACAAGTACGACCGCAACGGAACGAAAGTATATCTGGGCGAATGGGCATCGAAGGGCAATAAACTCGAAAACGCGCTTGTAGAGGCTCTGCATCTTACCAACGTTGAGCGCAACGCCGATGTGGTGGTTATGTCGTCTTACGCTCCGCTGCTTGCCAAGGAGGGACACACGCAATGGAATCCCGATCTCATCTACTTCAACAACTCCGAGGTTAAGCCTACGGCAAACTACTACGTTCAGGCTCTGTTCGGGCAGAATTCGGGTGACGAGTATATCCCAGCCGAGGTTGATTTGAGGTTCAAGACCGACCGCTCAAACCGTGTTTCTCGCTCCGACGTTATGAGACGCATCGGCACATCGGTGGTGCGCGACAGCAAGACTGGCGACGTGTTCGTGAAACTTGTAAACTGCTTGCCCGAGGATGTAAACTTAACCGTTGATTTGAACGATATTATCAAGGTTGAGACGATAAAATCTGGCAAGAACAAGACGGTGGGCGCATCAAACTATTACCTCGATGCCGACTGCACCGTTCTCACGGGCAACATCGTCGAAGGCAACCAAAAACCGACTTCCGGCACGGCGAAAGTCCATTCAGAGTCAGATGATTTCAGTCTTGAATATACAATGCCAAAGTACTCGTTTACAGTTATAAAGTTGGTGAAAAGAAAGTAAATCCTTCAGCAACAAACAGAAAGCACGCCCCAACATTTGTAAACAGAGGCAGAAGAAATGTAAATCCCCATCGCGAAAAACGGTGGGGATTTAATTTTTGCTATTCAAAATACGAATCGAGTTCTTTAATCTCTTTTTCCAGAACTTTGTCCATTTCGTGTTCAATGAATTCTTTCTTCACGCGAGTCATGAAGTTGATGTCCGTGAATAGACGGTATAGTGTTACAAGAATGCCGCCTACGTCAAGCTTTTTCCAATTTTCTGTTGCTGCTGCATAGGCGATGTTGCCAGTAGAGGCTAGCGCGTTAGATATACATATAATCTTGCGTGTTCTAACCTCATACAGCTTTCTGTCTCCGTCTGTCTTTGGATTGTAAAAAATCCCGTGAACCAAGCCGACTATCATGTTTATCAAAATGCTCCAAGATGCTTGCTGACCAACAATTGCAATGTCTTTTAGCAGGCAGAGCGAATCGTATTGACTTTTGTACAAATCGCCGGCAAGAGACTCCGAGAATGTTCCAAGAACAGGTACAGGCAGTCCCAACTTTGTAAAAACGTCAGATTTCATGTGAACCGCTTGGGCGAAGATGCCTGCCGGTAACCTTAGCCAATCCTCTTTTGTTGAGTCGAATACTTCGTAGAAAATTGTTCCGAGGTTTGTTGGCTCAGAGAAGTGTGGGGTTGGATGTCTTGCTATATTGTACGAACTGAAGTCGGACAAGGTGCATGTGTCTGTAATGAAGTTTGCCGTTCCGAAAATCCATCCCAAAACCGGGTCGTGTCCCAATGTTTTGTATCTGTGGTACCTTCCTTCAAGATTTATTCCTAAATTTGGAGAACCGACGGTGGTATCGTATGGGGCACTACTGAATATAATCTGCTCCCACGACTTGTAGCTCCTTGTGCTTTCGCAATGACCATGACTTTCGAATTTTTTCTGAAACCATTTGTTGGAGCTGTTTACCTCGTCTTTTATCGACTTGGCATTATGTGCAAGTCGAGAGTTGCCGTCTATAGTCTGTCCTAAGTCTCCGCAAAGCGACTGGATAATTAACCAGCGCGCTGTTTGAAGTGCCGTGGCTATTGCCAAGAAAGACATGTCTTTCTTGTTGAAAATGCCTGTCTTCTGCGAAAACTCATCGTTTATGCGCTTTACCTCATCTATGCAGAACTGAAATTCTTCTTTCGTCAGCAAGTCTTCAAGAGCAATGTCCTCTGGGTACTTTTCGTTGGCTTCATCAGCCAATTCTTTCCATGACGGTATTTCGTCTTTGCTGATTTTCTTTTTCGGTTCAACATACATTTCAGTCTTCTTTGGTGGGGGAGTTATTCCACATTCTTTTAGCAACGCTTCTGTTCTCTTGCGCAAATCAGCAAGCTCTTTTGCGTCGTTCTCTCCATCACGTCGGTCTTCTTTAATGCTATTCTCAAGTTCTTTTAGTTGCTCTTCTTGCATCTTCTGAACTTTGAGCATTTCTTGTTCCGATTCTGTATAATTGTATCTGCCCATAAATTATGCCGCTTTTAATTTTTTTATGCATTCTTCAAGCATTTGCAGCATTTCTTCTAGATTTTTAATCTTTTCTTGATTTTGCATGTGCAGTCTGCGGTTTTCTTCACGTTCTTCTTTAAGTCTTCTTATTACAGCCTGTTGCTTGCGAATAACTTCTCGAAGCATACGCTCTTTTTCTTGAAGTGATATTATCTCTTTTTTTTGACCTATGACTTTTTTTATAAGCCAAGCAATTAATCCCCCGCCTAATAGTGGTCCCAGGATAAATGCAGCTCCGTCAACATGGGGCTTAACCGAAGGTAGCTCTATGAATTTTACATAAGGATTTATACTGGGATTAGCTATAACCCTATCTGCCAATTTGCAAACGTCTTTCACATTCTCTTGTAAACTTGCCATAGTAAAAAACTTTTAAATTCCGACAGGTCCCCAACTGAAGGATAATATTGTTTGTAATTCAATGTGAATGAAGACAAAAAAATAAAGCGTGGGAACCACTTGTCGTCTGTCCCACGAACTGAGGCTCTAGCATTGCCTATTGAAGTTGAACAGACAACGTTAGAGCCCACGCCGATATGATACACGCCCATAAAGAGACCTAAATAAACAAAAACATCACCCCTTGTGAAAAGGGTACAATTCATGCTTACAAGGTCTCCACGGGATAGAGTAATCACACCCCTTGGACATCTACCGTTGCTATGTTCCAGACTTCAATTTGGTAATTTGCTAGATTCCAGTTCGTCAAGAACAAAGCGTAAAGTAAACGCCTTATTATGTATGTCTTTGGACTATCAGCCCGCCTCTTTAAGTACATATTGGTTATTTTCCGCACGGCGTGAGCAATATCCATTTTTTCGTGCCACGAGAAATTTCGTGTTGCGATTTATATGCGTTGGAAGAATAGTCCAATGGCAAAGATATAAATAAAAATTGAACGAACGTAGGAAAATAGAGTTTTTTTGAGTTTTTTCTAGATGAAAAAAACATCAAGCCATTTCCTGCAGTTGGAAATGGCTTGTGGTACTTTTGTGTATGTGTTGTGCAAATAATCTTTTTAATAACAAATCAGTATGCCTGCTCGTGAACACCTTTTACGGCGCGTCCCGAAGGGTCGTTCATATTCTTGAAAGCCTCGTCCCATGCAAGTGCGGTGGCTGTTGAGCATGCAACGCTCGCCTCGTGAGGAACGCATCGCGCAGCCGACTCGCTTGGGAAATGCTCCTCGAAGATGGTGCGGTAGTAGTATTCCTCCTTGTTCATCGGAGTGTTTATTGGGAAACGCTCGGCAGCGTGAGCCATCTGCTCATCGGTTACCTGCTCGGATGTTATCTGCTTCAGAGTGTCGATCCAACTGTAGCCAACGCCGTCGCTGAACTGCTCTTTCTGTCGCCATGCCACGCTTTCTGGCAGATATTCGGCAAATGCCTCGCGGACAATCTTCTTCTCTATGGCTGTTCCCGGGCACATCTTAGCCTCTGGGTTTGTGCGCATTGCAACATCAAGGAACTCCTTGTCGAGGAACGGCACTCTGCCTTCAACACCCCATGCTGAAAGCGATTTGTTGGCTCTCAGACAATCGTACAGATGCAACTTGCCCAGTTTGCGTACGGTCTCCTCGTGAAACTCGCGGGCATTAGGTGCTTTGTGGAAATAGAGGTATCCGCCGAAAATCTCGTCTGCTCCCTCGCCGCTCAGAACCATCTTAATGCCCATGCTCTTTATTACACGAGCCAGAAGATACATCGGAGTGCTTGCGCGAACAGTTGTAACGTCGTATGTCTCAATAAAATAGATAACATCGCGGATGGCGTCGAGTCCTTCCTGAATGGTATAGTTTATCTCGTGATGAACCGTTCCGATATGCTCGGCAACTTCTTTTGCCTTGGCGAGGTCGGGAGCACCCTTCAGACCTACGGCGAAAGAGTGCAGGCGAGGCCACCAAGCATCGCTCTTGCCTTCCTCCTCGATGCGCTTGTGGGCAAATTTCTTGGCTACGGCAGAGATTACCGAACTGTCGAGACCGCCTGAAAGCAATACGCCATAAGGCACGTCACTCATCAACTGTCGCTTTACGGCAGATTCGAGTGCATCGTGAATGTCCTTAACCGATGCGGCATTGTCCTTCACGGCATCATATTCAAACCAGTCGCGCTTGTACCAGCGTTTCATTACGCCTTCCTTGCTGCTGTAGTAGTGTCCCGGAAGGAATGGCTCGTACTCGTCGCAGAAGCCTTCGAGGGCCTTCAACTCGCTGGCACAGTATACTTTTCCGTCCTTGTCGCGACCGATGAAGAGCGGAATAACGCCAATAGGGTCGCGTGCAATCAGAAACTCGTCTTTCTCCTCGTCGTAGAGGGCAAAGGCGAAGATACCGCTGATGTCTTCGAGAAAGTCGATGCCCTTTTCCTGATAGAGAGCAAGAATCACCTCGCAGTCTGAGCCAGTCTGGAACTTGTATTTGTCCTTGTACTGCTCGCGTATTGCGCGATGGTTGTAAATCTCGCCGTTTACTGCAAGAATGTGCTTGTTGTCGGGGCTGAAGAGCGGCTGCTTGCCCGATTTTGGGTCGACGATAGACAGACGCTCGTGTGCAAGGATTGCCGATTTTCCGCAGTATATGCCGCTCCAGTCGGGGCCTCTGTGACGAATTTTCTGCGACATCCGCAGAGCCTTCTTTCTAAGGTCGGCAGTCTGCTGTTTTATGTTGAATATGCCTACTATGCCACACATAATATCGTATTTTATTAGGTTTTGTAATTGTGATTATTAATATTCCAAATAAAGGGCACGGAATCAGAACGAACTCCGCGGTAAGACTTGATTCCGTGCCTCTGTGGATATAAGTGAAGTGTTTGTACTTTTACTTTTTGCTGAAGTAAGCGTCAATCTGCTCGCTTACCTTGCGGCCGCTTGCAATGGCACGAACCACGAGGCTTGCTCCCGATGCTGCATCGCCTGCCACGAACACGTTGTCGGCAAACTTTGGCTGTTCTGGCTTGATGAATCCCATTGCCAAGAGAACCATGTCGCACTCAATGATTTCCTTCTTGCCGGTTGGCTTCATGGTTGGACGGCCGCCCTGTGGGTTCGGAATCCATTCAACCTCCTCGACTTCTGCGCCGGTAAGTTTCCCGCCCTTGCCTATGAACTTGTTTGTGTTCAGAAGCCATCTGCGCTCGCAGCCTTCTTCGTGAGAGGTGGTTGTCTTCAGGATGACAGGCCAGTTTGGCCAAGGCGTTGCCGGATTTGTGCCAACTGGCGGCTTCGGCATGATTTCAATCTGGGTAACGCTAACTGCGCCTTGACGGTGTGCTGTTCCGATGCAGTCTGAGCCTGTATCACCACCGCCAATTACGAGTACTTTCTTGCCCTTTGCGTTGACCAGTTCGCTGTCGCTGAACTTCTTTCCTGCAAGGATGCGGTTCTGCTGGCTCAGCATCTCCAGAGCCAAGTAAACGCCCTTCAACTCGCGTCCTTCAATCTTCAGGTCGCGTGCCTGAGGAGTTCCGGTACTTACAACGTATGCGTCGAATCCCTTCGGAAGTTTGGTTACGTCTACATCCTTGTTGTACTCGAACTTAACGCCCTCGGCCTCCATAATCCTTATGCGGCGGTCGATGACTGATTTCTCGAGTTTGAAGTTAGGAATACCGTAGCGGAGCAGTCCGCCGGCAGCCTCGTTCTTCTCGTAAACCGTAACCTCGTAGCCCTTGTAGTTAAGCTGGTTGGCAGCTGCCAGTCCGGCAGGACCTGCGCCGATTACAAGAACCTTCTTGCCGTTGCGCTCTGGGTGCTCTATCGTAACGTAACTCTCGAGGAAGGCGCGCTCGGCAATGGCGCACTCGTTCTCGCGGCATGTTGTTGGTTCTCCGATGGTTAGGTTAAGAACGCACGCCTTCTCGCAGAGTGCAGGACAGATACGTCCTGTAAACTCTGGAAAGTCGTTTGTCTTCTTCAGCATCTTGTAAGCCATCTCCCAGTCGCCCTTGTACAGAGCGTCTTGCCATTCGGGCTGCTTGTTGCCAAGCGGACAAGCCCAGTGGCAGAATGGTACGCCGCAATCCATGCATCGTGATGCCTGCTGCTGGCGGTCTTTTGTATTTAGTGTCTGCTCAACTTCTGCGAAATCGTGGATACGTTCGTGTATCGGACGGTGACCTGCTTCTTTGCGAGGGACAGTAAGAAATGCTTTTGGATTTCCCATTGTGAATTATGTTTTGATTCTGGTTGTTTTTTACTCGGTTTAGTAATCTCTCTGAATGTCGGCAATCTTCTCCTTGAGCTTTCTGAGTTGCTCTTCCTGAAGCACGCGCTTGTATTCGATTGGCACAACCTGTATGAACTCCTCAACGTAGTGATTCCAGTCGTCGAGCATTGTACGTGCCAGCTTAGAGCCTGTGTAGAGCCAGTGCTGATGGATAAGCTCGCGCAACTCCTTGCGGTATGTTGTGTCTTCTACAAGGCTCAACTCAACCATATCCATGTTGCAGAAGTAGTCGAAGTTGTGGTTCTTGTCCCAGACGTATGCCACACCGCCCGACATTCCGGCACCGAAGTTACGTCCTGTCTCGCCAAGCACAACCACGCGTCCGCCAGTCATGTACTCGCAGCAGTGGTCGCCTGCGCCCTCGATTACGGCTGTTGCGCCAGAGTTTCTAACGCCGAAGCGTTCGCCAACCTTACCGTTTACATATAGTTCGCCGGTTGTTGCACCGTACAGACCTGTGTTTCCGGCAATGATGTTATCCTCGGCAACGAAGTTTGAACGTACTGGAGGAAGAATTGAGATTCTACCGCCGCTGAGTCCCTTTCCGAAGTAGTCGTTAGTCTCGCCCTCGAGTTTGAAGTTTACGCCCTTTGGAAGGAACGCACCGAAACTCTGTCCGGCAGAGCCTTTGAACTTGATGTTTATTGTTGAATCAGGCAACCCTTCTTCGCCGTACTTCTTGGCAATGCAGCCTGCAAGCATCGTACCGCAAGCGCGGTCGGTGTTCTTTATTGCGAAGTCGAGGTTTACCTCTTGTTTGTTCTCTATTGCGTCTTTTGCGTTGGCAATAATCTCGAAGTCCTTAACGCCCTCAACCTTAGTGTATGGACGGCCGTCGTAGTGAAGAGGACCATCGACCTTTGTCAGAAGGCGAGAGAAGTCGAGCGTAGCAGCTTTTGAGCCTTCGGCGCGCTCGGCAACCTCGATGAGGTCGGTGCGACCGATGATGTCGTTGAACTTCTTGATACCCATTTCTGCCAGATACTCACGCACTTCCTGAGCAAGGAATGTGAAGTAGTTTACAACGTAGTCTGACTTGCCAGTATATCTCTTGCGAAGCTCTGGGTCTTGTGTTGCAACGCCCACAGGACATGTATTTGTGTTACACTTACGCATCATCACACAGCCCAAAACGATAAGTGGAAGTGTTCCGAATGAGAACTCGTCGGCACCGAGCATTGCGGTGATTACCACGTCCTTACCAGTCTTCAACTGACCGTCTGTCTGAACTCTAACCTGACTGCGGAGGCCGTTAAGAACGAGAGTCTGCTGTGCCTCGGCAAGACCGATTTCAGGAGAGATTCCGGCAAATCGCATAGACGATGCTGGTGATGCACCTGTACCGCCCTCAGCACCAGAGATTACAATCAAATCGGCCTTAGCCTTTGCAACTCCGGCAGCGATTGTACCAACTCCGCTCTCGGCTACCAACTTAACAGAAACGGCTGCCGTTGGGTTGATGTTCTTGAGGTCGAAAATCAACTGAGCCAAGTCCTCGATAGAGTAGATGTCGTGATGAGGTGGAGGAGAGATAAGCGAGATTCCCGGAATAGAGTTACGAGTCTTTGCGATAATCTCGTTAACCTTAAAGCCCGGAAGCTGACCGCCTTCGCCCGGTTTTGCACCCTGTGCCACTTTAATCTGAAGTTCCTCGGCATTAACAAGATACTCGGCTGTTACACCGAAACGACCAGAGGCAATCTGCTTAGTCTTTGAGTTCAACTCGGTGTGATAGCGTGCGTTGTCCTCGCCGCCCTCACCGGTGTTGCTTCGGGTGCCAAGTTTGTTCATTGCGATGGCAAGAGCCTCGTGTGCCTCGATAGAGATTGCTCCGAACGACATAGCGCCTGTAACGAAGTGTTTAACGATGCTTTCTACTGGCTCAACCTCGTCGATAGAGATTGGCTTTGCAGCCTTCTTGAACTTGAAGAAGTCGCGGATGAAGATTGGCTTCTCCTTATTGTCAACGATATTTGTAAATTCCTTGAATTTCTTGTAGCTGCCAAGGCGTGTTGCAATCTGTAGGGTAGAGATTGTCTCTGGATTCCAAGCGTGCAGGATTCCGTCCTTGCGATATGCAAACTGACCATTGTTTGGCAAGAATTCGTTAATCTGAGCCGACTTGAATCCCTCGTTGTGAAGGGCGATGGCATCAGCAGCAATGTGCTTCAGGCCGATACCGCCGATGGTTGAAACCTCTGTTCCGAAGTAAGTCTTCAGCAAATCCTCGCTCAAGCCGATGCTCTCGAAAATCTTGGCACCGCGGTATGAGCGGATTGTAGAGATACCCATCTTAGACATAACCTTGAACAATCCCTTGCAGATTGCCTTGATGTAGTTTTTCTCGGCTGTCTCGTAGTCTTCCTGAACCTTCTTGTTCTTTACAAGGTTGTCGAGAACGGCGAATGTCATGTAAGGGCAGATAGCCGATGCACCGTAGCCCAGCAGAAGGGCAGCGTGCATAACCTCGCGAATCTCGCCGCTCTCAACGATGAGGGCTGTCTGAACGCGCTTTCCTATGTTGATGAGATAGTGATGTACTGCGCTTACGGCAAGCAGCGACGGAATTGCGGCATGGTCTTTGTCGATGTCGCGGTCGCTCAGGATAATGTAGTTGATTCCGTTGTCAACCGATTCTTCAGCCTTTCTGCAAAGTTCGTCAATGGCTTCCTTCAGACCAGCCTCGCCCTTCGAAACCTCGAACAACAGAGGCAGTTTTGTTGTGTTGAAGCCCTTGTAGCGGATGTTGCAGAGAATATCCAACTGAGTGTTTGTCAAAACCGGCTGTGGCAGACGAACCATCTTGCAGTTGCTCTCGTCTGGTGTCAGAATGTTGGTTCCGACTGCGCCGATATACTCGGTGAGCGACATTACAAGTTCCTCGCGGATTGGGTCGATGGCTGGGTTTGTAACCTGCGCAAACTGCTGGCGGAAGTAGTTGAAGAATATCTGTGGACGGTCTGAAACAACTGCAAGCGGAGTATCGTTACCCATCGCTGCCACTGGCTCTGCGCCGCCTGTACACATCGGAACGATTGTCTTGTCAATGTCTTCCTGTCCGAAACCGAAGTTTCTCAGCTTGCGCTCGTAGTTGTCAACGCTGTTGTTTACCTTTCGGCCGCTCTTCAACTTCTCGAGCTGTATTCTGTTTGTGCTAAGCCATTGCTTGTAAGGATGTTCGGCTGCAAGTTGAGCCTTCAGGTCGCCGTCGTAGTAAATCTTGCCTTCCTCGGTATCGATCATCAGAATCTTACCTGGCTGAAGACGACCCTTCTGCTTGATTTCTGTTGGATCGAAATCCATAACGCCAACCTCAGATGCAACAAGCATCATGTCGTTGTTTGTTATGAGGTAGCGCGATGGGCGAAGACCGTTTCTGTCGAGCATACCGCCGGCAAAGCGACCGTCGCTGAACATCAAGGCTGCCGGACCGTCCCAAGGCTCCATCAGGATTGAATGATACTCGTAGAATGCCTTCAGATCGTCGCTGATAGGGTTCTTGTCGTTGAACGACTCAGGAACGAGGATTGCCATTGCGTGAGGCAGGCTCATTCCCGACATAACGAAGAATTCGAACACGTTGTCGAGCGATGCTGAGTCGCTCATTCCCGGCTGTACGATAGGCGAGATTTCCTTGATGTCGCCCAAAGCCTCAGACGAGAGAACGCTCTCTCTTGCCTTCATCCAGTTGCGGTTACCTCTAACGGTATTGATTTCACCGTTGTGGCACAACATTCTGAAAGGTTGTGCAAGGCTCCATGTAGGGAATGTGTTTGTTGAGAAGCGTGAGTGTACGAGTGCCAAGCCGCTTGTGAAGTAGTCGTTTGTCAAGTCGCAGAAGTACTCGCGTACCTGCATTGACGACAACATACCCTTATAGATGATGCTCTTGCTCGAAAGCGAAACGATGTAGAAATCGTTGTGCTTTACGCGGTTCTCAATCTTTTTTCTTATCTTGTACAGTTTTCTCTCGAACAAAGGAAGTTCGTCGTCCGAGATTCCTGTAATGAAAATCTGTTTAATGTCTGGCTCGGTTTCGAGTGCAGCCTCGCCCAAGCACTCTGAGTTAGTAGGAACGGTGCGCAGGTGCATTAGCGACAATCCCTCGCGCTCAATCTCCTCGAACATAATCTTCAGAATCTCGTCCTGCTCTTTCTGTGCCTTTGGCAAGAAGATGAGACCTGTTCCGTATTTGCCCTTCTCTGGCACAGGAATGCCCTGCAGAAGAATGAATTCGTGTGGAATCTGAAGCATGATTCCGGCACCGTCGCCTGTACGTCCGTCAGCACCTTCAGCACCGCGGTGACGCATGTTCTCGAGCACCTTGAGTGCCGAGTCAACAAGTTCGTGTGATTTGTTTCCGT
Organism: Bacteroides sp. Ga6A2; assembly: GCF_000702225.1. Lineage (NCBI taxonomy): Bacteria > Pseudomonadati > Bacteroidota > Bacteroidia > Bacteroidales > Bacteroidaceae > Bacteroides > Bacteroides sp. Ga6A2. Next base: position 199,959 of record NZ_KL370872.1, read on the forward strand.
GGATGTTTACTACCATTCCCACACCGCAAGCATCGTGCTCGTTTGCTGGGTTGTAGAGTCCCATCTGTGAAGGACGCTGGAATGGCTTGTTCTTTCCTTGGTTGTTGTTTTGTTGATTTGTCATGATTTCTGTCGTTTATTATCAGATAATCTCTTTCTATTTGTTTGCAAAATTACAAATAAAATTTCTTTTTGATACATAAATGAGTGGTTTTTATTTCAAAAAGTTACTTGGGTAAAACCGATGCTTTAATGATGAAGTAAAATATATGTTATATTTTACAAATTGAAACAAATATTAAAAAATATCTTTCAGATTGAAAGTTTGATGAAATTTTTCGAAAATAAAAATCTGACTTATGCTCGTGTTTCAGGAAAAAGTGGAATATTTACAGCCCTACTTTTTAATTCATAATTCAGAATTGACAATTCATAATTCAAAATTGCTTTCATAATTGCCGAGGATTTATAAGAGGGTGTGTCAAAATAGGCACATCCTCTTATTTGTTTTTTTACAGGCACGGCGTGGAAAGATTCTTTCTATGCCGCTTTTTTGATGTAAAATCTGTCACAAGCACCCACGAAGCCGCATTTTGCGTTATATAGTCGGTATATTGGTATAAAAACAGCCTTTGAGAGACCGTTCTGTGCCTGTTTTCTCATCACGGCAGCCATTTTCTTGATGTCAAAGGCTATGGCGAAGAAGGCAAAGTCCATGGTGACCTTGCCCTTGCCGAAGTGACGGAAGCGCTTGTACTGCATGTTGTAT